>JAMPXR010000188.1 GCA_023701085.1 Ramlibacter sp.
ATCACTTCGCCGTCGAGTTCGAGCACCAGGCGCAGCACGCCGTGCGCCGCCGGATGCTGGGGACCGAAGTTGAGGGTGTAGTTCTTGATTTCTGCCATGCTGGGTTCTGCCTTCACCGTGCCAGGACGCTGCCCTTCAGGCCGCGCGCTTTCCGCTCAGTGACTCAGCCCTCCGTAGTTATCCTCGCGGATGATGCGCGGCGTGATCTCGCGCGGCTCGATGGTCACGGGCTGGTAGATGACGCGGCCGCTCTGCGCGTCGTAGCGCATCTCGACGTGGCCCAGCGCCGGGAAGTCCTTGCGGAACGGATGACCGATGAAGCCGTAGTCGGTCAGGATGCGCCGCAGGTCGGGGTGGCCCTCGAAGACGATGCCGAACAGGTCGAAGGCCTCGCGCTCGAACCAGTTCGCCGAGCTCCACACGCCGGTGACGGAATCCACCACCGGCAGCTCGTCGTCGGGCGCGAACACCTTCAGCCGCACGCGCTGGTTCAGGCTGACGGACAGCAGGTGCGAAACCACGCAGAAGCGCGGGCCGCCCCAGCCGCCGCCACGGTATTCGGAATAGTCGACACCGCACAGGTCGACCAGCTGCTCGAACTGGCAGCCCGGCGCGTCGCGCAGCAGGGCGGCCGCCTTGAGGTAGTCGGCGGGGCCGACCACCACGGTCACCTCGCCCAGCTTGAGATCGATGCTCCTGGCCAGCGCGCCCAGCGTGGTCGCCAGCGTTTCCTTCAGGGCCTGGGGGTCAACGGCATAGACGGTCATCACGGTCTCGCTTTCAGGTCCGCGCGATGGTCTGGACACGGCGGATCTTCTGCTGCAGCTGGATGATCCCGTACAGCAGGGCCTCGGCGGTCGGCGGGCAGCCGGGCACGTACACGTCCACGGGCACGACGCGATCGCAGCCGCGCACCACGGAATAGCTGTAGTGGTAGTAGCCCCCGCCGTTGGCGCAGCTGCCCATGGAGATCACCCAGCGCGGCTCGGCCATCTGGTCGTACACCTTGCGCATCGCCGGCGCCATCTTGTTGCACAAGGTACCGGCGACGATCATCAGGTCGGACTGGCGCGGGCTCGGCCGGAACAGCATGCCGAAGCGGTCGATGTCGTAGCGCGCGGCGCCCGCGTGCATCATCTCCACCGCGCAGCATGCGAGCCCGAACGTCATCGGCCACAGCGAGCCGGTCTTGGCCCAGTTGATGACCGTGTCCACCGTCGTGGTGACCAACCCTTTGTCGAGAAGACCCTTGTCGGGGGTTCTGTCCAGAACGGCTTTGTCGGGGACCTTGTCGAGAATGCCTTCGTTCACCATAGCGCTACTTCCTTGCAGGCTGCCTCGGGGAGTCATTCCCAGTCGAGTGCGCCCTTTTTCCATTCATAGACGAACCCCACCACCAGGATGGCCAGGAAAACCATCATGGCCCAGAAGCCGACGGGCCCGATTTCCTTCAGGGACACCGCCCACGGAAACAGGAACGCGATCTCCAGGTCGAACAGGATGAAGAGGATGGCCACGAGGTAGTAGCGCACATCGAACTTCATGCGCGCGTCCTCGAAGGCCTCGAAGCCGCATTCGTAGGGGGAGTTCTTGGCGGCGTCGGGCCGCTGGAAGCCCAGGATCGAGCTGAAGAGCCAGCCCAGTCCCAGGGGGGCGATGCCAACGCCGATGCCGACCAGCAGAAACAGAAGGACAGGGAGATACTGGTCGAGGTTCATCTTGGCCTGAGTCCGTGCTTCGAGCGCGCCGATGTGTCCCGGCGAACTTCGTTCTTTGGTGCCGTCGGCGAGACTCGAACTCGCACAGCTTTCGCCACTACCCCCTCAAGATAGCGTGTCTACCAATTTCACCACGACGGCGGGTCTTGCTGCCCGGACAAGCATGAGGAATCTGTCAGATATTTGCGTTCCGGACAGCCTTGGAGTTTACCCTTAAATACATAGGGTCCTTGGTCTGAACCAGCGATCTTGGAATCACTTGACGGGAATCTGACCCGCGCCAGAAGCCGCTGGCGCGGCGGGCGCTGTTGTGGTAGAGGTGGACGCTGGCGCAGCCGTGCCGGGGATCTGCGCCGCGGCCCCGGAAGCGGCAGGCGCGGGAGCCGCCGGCGCGGCGGTCGCGGCGCGATCCAGCACGCTGCCCGATTCCACCGGCCGCAGGTTCCCGAAGTAAGCCAGCGCCAGGGTACAGACAAAAAATACGGCCGCCAGCACCGCGGTCGTGCGCGACAGGAAGTTGGCGCTTCCGCTGGCGCCGAACAGGCTGCCCGAGCTGCCGCTGCCGAAAGCCGCGCCCATGTCGGCGCCCTTGCCGTGCTGGATGAGGATGAGGCCGATCATGCCCAGGGCCGCGAGCATCTGCACGGCCAGGACCACGGTGAGCAATACATTGTTCATTGCAGGAACTCCTGAATTGGTGGCAGCCGGCTCAGCGCGCGGCGGCAATGATTCGCAGAAAATCGGCGGCCTTGAGCGAGGCGCCTCCGACGAGCCCGCCGTCGATGTCCGGCTGGGCCAGCAAGTCGGCCGCATTGGCGGCATTCATGCTGCCGCCGTAGAGGAGGCGGATACGGTCGGCGTGTTCGCTCGCCGCCTTGAGCTGGGTGCGCAGCACGGCATGGACCTCCTGGGCCTGCTCGGGCGTGGCGGTGCGGCCGGTGCCGATGGCCCAGACCGGCTCGTAGGCGACGACGATTTCGCTGATGCAATGGCCGTTGGTGTGGATCACCGCCGCCATCTGGCGCTTCACGATGTCCACCGTGCGGCCCGCCTCGCGCTGCGCCAGCGTCTCGCCCACGCAAACGATGGGCGTGATCCCGGCGGCCAGCGCGGCCTTGGTCTTGTCCGCCACCACGGCGTCGGTTTCGTGGTGGTACTGGCGCCGTTCCGAGTGGCCGACGATCACATAGCGCACGCCGAACTCCCGCAGCATGGCCGCGGAGACTTCGCCTGTGAAAGCACCTTCGGCGTGCTCCGACACGTCCTGCGCGCCCAGCTCCAGCGGCGAGCCCGCCCGCAGCGCGCCCACCTGCGCCAGGTAAGGCGCGGGCACGCACACCGCGACGGTGCACGCCGCACCGGCCATGCCCCCGGTCAGCTCGCGCACCAGGGCCTCGTTGGCGGCGGCGCTGCCGTTCATCTTCCAGTTGCCCGCAATCAGTTTTCGTTTCATGTCAACTTCTCCAAAACGTTGCGCGCTGCCCGCAACGTATGAAATCGTGCGGCCAATGCGCGGGGCACCGCGGAACCGGCTTTGCCGGGCCGCTGGTGGCGCCCCCTTGAGGGGGAGAGGGCGAAGCCCGAGGGGGCATCGCCGAAGGCGCTTCGGGGGTGAGCTTTCATGTCCAGGTCAGCACGATCTTGCCGATGTGCTGGTTGGATTCCATGAGCTCGTGTGCCCGGGCGGCCTGCGCCGCCGGAAAGACGCTGTGGATCACGGGTTTGATGGCGCCGCGCTCCAGCAGCGGCCAGACATTTTCCTTGAGCGCGCGCGCGATGGCGGACTTGAACTGCACCGGCCGCGGCCGCAGCGTGGACCCGGTGATGGCCAGCCGCTTGCGCAGCACCAGCCCCGCGTTGAACTCGCTCTTGACCCCGCCCTGCACCGCGATGATGACGAGCCGGCCCTCCTCGGCCAGGCACTCGATTTCGCGCGCCACGTAGGCGCCCGCCACCATGTCCAGGATCACTTCGACGCCAGCGCCGCCACTGAACTTCTTCGCTTCGGCGGCGAAGTCCTGGGTCCGGTAGTTGATGGCGTGGTCCGCGCCGAGCTGGATGCAGGCCTGGCATTTCTCGTCGCTGCCGGCGGTGGCGATGACCCGTGCGCCCAGCGCCTTGGCCATCTGAATGGCGGTGACCCCGATGCCACTGGTGCCGCCCTGGATCAGCAAGGTCTCACCCGGCTGCAGTTTCGCGCGGTCGAAGACGTTGCTCCAGACCGTGAAATAAGTTTCGGGCAGGGATGCCGCCTCGATATCGCTCAGGCCTTTGGGCACCGGCAGGCACTGTCCCACCGGGGCCACGCAAAGTTCGGCATAGCCGCCGCCGGCCACCAGCGCGCAGACGCGGTCGCCGACCTTGAATCCGGCCGCCGCGAGCGCCTGCGCATCGCCCGACAGGATTTCGCCAGCGACCTCCAGCCCCGGGATATCCGAGGCGCCCGGCGGCACCGGATAGTTGCCGGTGCGCTGCAGCACGTCCGGGCGATTGACGCCGCTGGCCCGCACCCGGATCAACAGCTCGCCCGTCCCGGGCTCGGGCGCGGGCCGCTCGCCCAGGCGCAAAACCTCGGGCTTGCCATAGGCGCTGATTTCAACGGCTTTCATGATGTCGAGGATGGTGCTGCGCCGCCGCGCGGCTCGAAGGCAACGGGCAGGCGCCGGCTGCCTTTCACGCGCCGCGCGGGCCTGTGCGTCGATCAGTCCTGCGGTTCCACCGGCGCCTGCGGCTGCGGCTCGCGCGGAGGCTGCACGTCGCGCGGCTCACGCGGCTCACGCGGTTCGCGATACGGCTGGTCGCCGCGCGGCGGCCGCTCGCCGCGGGCTTGTTCGTCGCGCGGCGGCATGGCCGGCCGGTCCAGCAAGGCCTTCATCGAAAGCTTCACGCGGCCCTTCTCGTCGGTTTCCAGCACCTTCACGCGCACGATCTGGCCCTCGCTCAGGTAGTCGGTCACCTTTTCCACCCGCTCGTGGGCGATCTGGCTGATGTGCAGCAGACCGTCCTTGCCGGGCAGCAGGTTCACCAGGGCGCCGAAGTCCAGCAGCTTGGTGATCGGGCCTTCGTAGACCTTGCCGATTTCGACTTCGGCGGTGATCTGCTCGATGCGCTTCTTCGCGTCCTCGGCCTTGGCCGGGTCCGTCGAGGCGATGGTGATGGTGCCGTCTTCGGCGATGTCGATCTGCGTGCCGGTCTCTTCGGTCAGCGCGCGGATCACGGAGCCGCCCTTGCCGATCACGTCGCGGATCTTCTCCGGGTTGATCTTCATCGTGAACAGGCGCGGCGCGTAGTTGCTCACCTCGGTCTTGGCCTGCGCCATGGTCTCCTGCATCTTGCCCAGGATGTGCATGCGCGCTTCCTTGGCCTGCGCCAGGGCGACCTGCATGATCTCGCGGGTGATGCCCTGGATCTTGATGTCCATCTGCAGCGCGGTGATGCCGTTGGTCGTGCCGGCGACCTTGAAGTCCATGTCGCCCAGGTGGTCCTCGTCGCCCAGGATGTCGGTCAGCACCGCGAAGCGGTTGCCTTCCTTGATCAGGCCCATCGCGATGCCCGCCACGTGCGCCTTCATGGGCACGCCCGCGTCCATCAGCGACAGGCAGCCGCCGCACACGGAAGCCATCGACGAGGAGCCGTTCGATTCGGTGATCTCGGACACCACGCGCATGGTGTAGGGGAACTCGTCCTTGCTCGGCAGGCAGGCGACCAGCGCGCGCTTGGCGAGGCGGCCGTGGCCGATCTCGCGGCGCTTGGTCGATCCCATGCGGCCGACTTCGCCGGTGGCGAAGGGAGGCATGTTGTAGTGGAACATGAAGCGGTCTTCGTACTCGCCCATCAGCGCGTCGATGCGCTGCGCGTCGCGCTCGGTGCCCAGCGTGGTGACCACCAGCGCCTGCGTTTCGCCGCGGGTGAACAGTGCCGAGCCGTGGGTGCGCGG
>JAMPXR010000189.1 GCA_023701085.1 Ramlibacter sp.
CACCGTCTCGTCGATGCGGTTCAGGAACTCGGGCCGGAAGTGGTTCTTCAACTCGTCCCACACCGCCTCCTTGATGTCCTCGTAGGGCTTGCTCACCATGGCCTGGATCATGTGCGAGCCGATGTTGCTGGTCATCACGATCACCGCGTTCTTGAAGTCCACGGTGCGGCCCTGGCCATCCGTCAGGCGGCCGTCGTCCAGCACCTGCAACAGCACGTTGAACACGTCGTGGTGCGCCTTCTCGATCTCGTCGAGCAGGATCACGCTGTAGGGCTTGCGACGCACCGACTCGGTGAGCTGGCCGCCCTCCTCGTAACCCACGTAGCCCGGCGGCGCGCCGATCAGGCGGGCTACCGAGTGCTTTTCCATGTACTCGCTCATGTCGACGCGGATCAGGTGCTCCTCGCTGTCGAACAGGAAGTTCGCCAGCGCCTTGCACAGCTCGGTCTTGCCCACGCCCGTCGGTCCCAGGAACAGGAACGATCCGGTGGGCCGGTTCGGGTCCGACAGGCCCGAGCGCGAGCGCCGGATGGCGTTGGCCACCGCGCTGATCGCCTCGTCCTGCCCCACCACGCGCTCATGCAGTTTCGCTTCCATCAGCAGCAGCTTCTCGCGCTCGCCCTGCATCAGCTTGGACACCGGAATGCCCGTGGCGCGCGCCACCACCTCGGCGATCTCCTCGGCGCCGACCATGGTGCGCAGCAGTTTCGGGCGGCCGCCGTCCTTGGCATTCTTCGCCTTGCCCGCTTCGCTGGCCTGCGCTTCCTTGAGGCGCTTTTCCAGCTCGGGCAAGCGCCCGTATTGCAGCTCCGCGACCTTGTTGAAGTCGCCCTTGCGCGTGAACTCCTCGATCTGGCCGCGCAGCTTCTCGATCTCCTCCTTGACCTGGGCCGATCCCTGGGCCTGGGCCTTCTCGGACTTCCAGATCTCCTCGAGGTCGGAGATCTCCTTTTGCAGGCGGCCGATCTCCTCCTCGATCAGGCCCAGGCGCTTTTGCGAGGCTTCGTCCTTTTCCTTGCGCACTGCCTCGCGCTCGATCTGCAGCTGGATCATGCGGCGGTCGAGACGGTCGATGGCTTCGGGCTTGGAGTCGATCTCGATCTTGATCTTGGAGGCCGCCTCGTCGATCAGGTCGATCGCCTTGTCCGGCAGGAAGCGATCCGTGATGTAGCGGTGCGACAGCTCGGCCGCCGCCACGATGGCCGGGTCGGTGATCTCCACCCCGTGGTGCACCTCGTACTTCTCCTGCAGCCCGCGCAGGATGGCGATGGTCGCTTCGACGCTGGGCTCCTCCACCAGGATCTTCTGGAAGCGGCGCTCCAGCGCGGCGTCCTTCTCGATGTACTTGCGGTATTCGCCCAGCGTGGTCGCGCCCACGCAGTGCAGCTCGCCGCGGGCCAGGGCGGGCTTGAGCATGTTGCCCGCGTCCATCGCGCCTTCGGCCTTGCCCGCCCCGACCATGGTGTGCAGTTCGTCGATGAACACGATGGTCTGGCCTTCGTCCTTGGCCAGTTCGGTGAGCACGTTCTTCAGGCGCTCCTCGAATTCGCCGCGGTACTTGGCCCCGGCCAGCAGCGCCGCCATGTCCAGCGACAGGACGCGCTTGTTCTTCAGGGTTTCGGGCACTTCGCCCGCGATGATGCGCTGGGCCAGGCCTTCCACGATGGCGGTCTTGCCCACGCCGGGCTCGCCGATCAGCACCGGGTTGTTCTTGGTGCGGCGCTGCAGGACCTGGATGGCGCGGCGGATTTCCTCGTCACGCCCGATCACCGGGTCGAGCTTGCCCATGCGGGCGCGCTCGGTGAGATCCAGGCAGTATTTCTTGAGCGCCTCGCGCTGCCCTTCCGCTTCCGGGCTGTCGACGCTCTGGCCGCCCCGCACCGCGTCGATCGCGGCTTCGAGCGACTTGCGCGCCAATCCATTTTCGCGCGCGATCCGGCCGATGTCCTGCTTGGTGTCGGCCAGCGCCAGCAGGAACAGCTCGCCAGCGATGAACTGGTCGCCGCGCTTGATGCCTTCCTTCTCGGCTGCCTGCAGCAGCGCGACCAGGTCGCGTCCGACCTGCACCTGCTCCTGGCCTTCGACCTTGGGCCGCCGGTGCATGGCCGATTCGGCCCCCGCCAGCAAGCCGGCCACGTTGACGCCGGCGCGCTGCATCAGCGCGCGCGGACCGTCCTCCTGGCGCAGCATGGCGACCAGCAGGTGTTCCGGTTCGATGTAGGCGTGGTCATTGCCCAGGGCCAGGGTCTGCGCCTCGCCCAGGGCTTCCTGGAATTTGGTCGTGAGTTTGTCTAGTCGCATGGATGAACTCCGTTCATCCCTCCAGCTTAGGCTTGCCCACGGCATTTCAAGGGTCAATTCGCCATTCCGGGCGCGCTGCCACGGACGACCGGCACCGCGGCCGGCCCAGGGAGTCAGGACTCGCGCTTCTTGTTCTTCTCGACCGGCCGCGGATCGTCACCGCATGAGCCCGGCAGCTCGTCGCCGCACGAGCCCGGATCGAGTGAAAATCCCGCGACCCGCTTGTAGTCATCCGACAGGCGGCGCAGCTGGTCCTGGCTGATCAGGTCGTCGATGTGGCGGAAGCGTTGGCCTGCGCTGAGCTCTTCCACCTTGCTGAGGATGAAGTCGGGCGGCGCCCGGCGGTTCTGCTGGACGATGCGGGCGGTGAGCGGCAGGCGAAGGGCCTCGTAGGCGGACAGCGCCGCCGGGACATCCACCGCGGCGGCCAACTGCTGAGCCAGCACCCTGCCATCGATGATCGCCTGGGCCGCGCCGTTCGAGCCGCGCGGGTACATGGGATGCGCCGCGTCTCCCAACAGCGTCACGCGCCCGAAAGTCCAGCGCGCCACCGGGTCGCGGTCCACCATCGGATACTCGAAGATGTGCTGGGCGTTGCGGATCAGCGCTGGCGCATCGAGCCAGTCGAAACGCCAGTCTTTGAAAAGGGGTAGCACGTCCCGCAAGCGGCCGGGCTGGTTCCAGCCGTGCATGGCCGCGTCTTCGCGCCGGATTTCGGCGACCCAATTGATCAGCTGGCGGCCCAGGCCGTCCGCGTTGTCGGCGATGGGGTACACGACCATCTTGCCGGTCTCCAGGGAGCCGATTCGCACGTAGCTCTTGCCGCTGAGGATGGGGGCATGCAGCGTCACGCCGCGCCAGGTGTTGATGCCGGCGAACGCCAGCTTTTCGTCCGGATAGAACTGCCTGCGCACGGCCGAGTTGATGCCGTCGCAGGCCACCACCACATCGGCCCGCACGGGCGGCATCGCCGCGCCGTCAGCGCCCGTGAAACGCAGGATCGCACCGCCGGCGTCCTGCTCGACACGCGCGCAGCGGTGGCCGAGGTGGACGCGGTCCGCGCCGATTCTGTCCCGAACGGCTTCGTACAGCACGCGGTGCAGCTTGCCGCGATGGATGCCGACCTCGGGACATGGATAGCCCGCATGCCGCCCGCGCGGCTCCCAGTAGATGAACTGTCCGTACCGGTTGTAGAAGACGCTCTCGAAGTTCTCGATGCCGGCCGCCTCCAGTTCGGGCTGCAAGCCAAGTTCCGCGAGCTCGTGCATGGCATGCGGCAGCAAGGTGATGCCCACGCCCAGTTCCCGCACGGCGGGCACGGCTTCATAAACATCGCAGAGCAGGCCCTGCCGGTGCAGCGACAGTGCGAGGGCCAGGCCCCCGATTCCGCCGCCGACGATCGCGATCTTCATCGAACTGCCTGTCCCCTTCAGTCGGCCCGGATGTTTTGCGCCTTGATCAGCTGGGCCCAGCGTTCCGCATCCTGCTCCACCAGCCGGCGAAATTCTTCCGGCGTGCCGCTGGCCGGGTCCATTCCCTGGGTCGCGAACGCCGTATGGATTTCCGGCGCGGCGATGATGTCGTTGAGCTCGCGGTTCAAGCGCGCCACGACATCGGGCGGCGTGCCTGGAGGCGCGAAGATCCCGTACCACATCCCCACGGCGACCTCGCCAGCCTGCGCCTCGCCGAGGGTGGGCAGCTCGGGCAGCAAGGGGTGGCGCTTCTCGCTGCCGATCCCCAACGCCGCCAGCTTGCCGAGCTTCACGTGCTGCAGCGCCACGTGGATCGGCAGGAAGGCGACGTCGACTTGTCCGCCCAACAGGTCGGTCACCGCGGGCGCGGTCCCGCGGTAAGGAATATGGGTGATGAAAACGCCGGTCTTGGCCTTGAACAGTTCCATCGCCAGATGGTGCGGCGTCCCGACGCCGGGGCTGGCGTAATTCAGGCTGCCCGGACGCCGCTTGGCGGCGGCGATCAGGTCCGCCGGTGTCCTGAAGCCGGTGCGCGGGGTGGCGACCAGCAGCAGCTGCCCCCAGCTGGTCAGCGCGACCGGGACCAGGTCCTTGACCGGATCGAAGGGCAGCTGCGGATACAGGCTGCGGTTCATGACGACGGTGTTGACGCTGACCAGCAGCGTCGAGCCGTTGGGTGGCGAGCGCACGACAGCCTCGGTGCCTATGTTGCCGGAGGCTCCGGCACGGTTTTCCACCACGACGGGACGCCCCAGCCGTTCGCCCAGCTTCGGGCCCACGCTGCGCGCGATCAGATCGATGCCGGTCCCGGGCGTGAAAGGAACGATCAGGCGCAGCGGCCCGCCTTGCGCCGGCGCGGCGGAAACAGACGGCTGTGCGTACGCGCCGAAGGCCGCCAGGGCGGCGAGCAGCAGAGCGGTGGCCGTGCGCCAGGATGCAGCAACCATGTTTTTCGCCTTCGCGTAAAGAGGCCCACTATTATCCGAACCGCGCCCCGAGGCACAATCCACGCATTCCCTGAACCGCGCCGTCGCCGTGACCGTCCCTGCTTCCACACTGGCCCGCCTGACGCGGCTGTATATGCGTCCCGGTTTCCTGCTGCGGCGCGCCCACCAGATCTCCGCCGCCGTGTTCGAGGACGAGTGCCGGGATCTGGCCTTGACGCCGGCTCAGTTTGGCGCGCTGACGGTGCTGCAGGCGCATCCGGGCCTGGGCCAGTCGACGCTGGCGCGCGCCCTGGGCTACGACAAGGTGACGGTGCTGCGCGTGTTGCGCGGGCTCGAGACCCGCGGTCTCGTGACACGCGTGGCGGCGGCCGCCAACAAGCGCAACCTGTCGGTGACGCTCACGGCACACGGCGCCGCGCTGCTGGCGCACGCGCAAAAGCCCGCCGAAACGGCCTACAGGCGCGTGCTGGAGCCGCTGGACAAGGCCCAGCAGACGCAGTTGCTGGCGCTGCTGCGGTTGCTGACCGGCGGACTGGAAGGCCGCGCGCGCGCCGCATTCGTGCCGCCGGTGCCTCCCGAGGATCGGGCACCGGAGCGTGGCCGCAGTCCGAGAACCGTGAAGAAGGCGCTCTGACGGAGCCTTGCCCCCGTCCGAAACTTCCAGCTGCCGTTCGGCGCCGTCAGGCGTTGCTGCGCGCGATGCCCCAGCGCGCGAGCGCGGCATCGTCGCTGACGCGCGCATCGACCCAGCGGGCGCCCTCGAGCGTGCGCTCCTTCTTCCAGAACGGCGCCTGGGTTTTGAGGTAGTCCATCAGGAATTCGCAGGCCTTGAAGCTTTCCCCGCGATGGGCCGATGTCACCGCCACCATGACAATCTGGTCCAGCGGATGCAGCAGGCCGACCCGGTGGATCACGCGCGCGGCGTAGATGTCG
>JAMPXR010000190.1 GCA_023701085.1 Ramlibacter sp.
GCTGCGCGAAGCCCTGGCCCGGGTGATGCAGCGGGCGCGCCAGGGGGCGCTGCTGCGCGAAGGCATCAAGGTCGTGATCGCCGGGCAGCCCAACGCCGGCAAGAGCTCGCTGCTCAATGAGCTGGCGGGTGCCGAGCTGGCGATCGTCACGCCCGTGCCGGGCACCACCCGCGACGTGGTCAGCGGCGCGATCCAGATCGAAGGGGTGCCGCTGCACGTGATCGACACCGCGGGCCTGCGCGACAGCCAGGACCATGTCGAGAAGATCGGCATCGAGCGCGCCTGGGACCAGATCGGGCAGGCGGATGCCGTGCTGTTCCTGCACGACCTCACCCGCGTGCACGAGGGCGGCTACGCCGCGGCCGACCAGGCGATCGCGCGCGGGCTGGCCGAGAAGCTGCCTGCCGGCGTGCCGGCGATCGACGTCTGGAGCAAGCTCGACGCCGCGCCGGCGGCACACGCGGCGGGCGCGGCGGGCGCGGCGGGGGGCGTGCGCCTGTCGGTGCGGACCGGCGCCGGCCTGGAGACGCTGCGGCGCACCCTGCTGGAGACTGCCGGCTGGCAGGCGGCGCCCGAGGGCGTCTACATGGCGCGGGAGCGCCACGTGCAGGCGCTGCGCCGGGTCGAATCCCACCTGCTGGACGCGGCGGCGCACCTGGCGGCGCGGGCGCAGGCGCTGGACCTGCTGGCCGAGGAGCTGCGGCTGGCGCAAAACGCGCTGAACGAGATCACCGGCGAATTCACGCCGGATGACCTGCTGGGCGTCATTTTTTCCAGCTTCTGCATCGGCAAATAGCAACATTCGCCGACCGTTTGGTCGCTTTTGTTTGAGCTAGATCACATCCGAACCTTGAGCGCCGGGTAAGCCCTGAGCGTTACCTGGGCACCTTGATGTATTTTGGTATTCCGTTACCCGTTTTCGTCAACAAACTCAGGAGACATAGCATGAAACTGCACAAAACCGCCGTCCTGGCCGCCGCGATGCTGGCCGGCGGCCTGGCCCTGGCGGACATCAACGTCGGCGTCACCGTGTCGGCCACCGGGCCGGCCGCATCGCTGGGCATCCCGGAAAAGAACACCGTGGCCCTGATGCCCAAGACCATCGCCGGCCAGAAGGTCAACTACATCGTGCTCGACGACGCGTCCGACACGACCGCGGCCGTGACGAACACCCGCAAGCTCATCACCGAGAGCAAGGTCGATGTGGTGCTGGGCTCCAGCACCACACCCAATTCGCTGGCGATGATCGACGTGGTGTCGGAAGCGAAGGTGCCAATGATCTCCATGGCCGCCTCCGCCAGGATCGTGGAACCGGTGGACGCCAAGAAGGCCTGGGTGTTCAAGACGCCGCAAAACGACAGCATGATGTCGCAGGCGATTGCCGACCACATGGCGGCCAACGGGATCAAGACGGTGGCGTTCATCGGTTTCTCCGATGCGTATGGCGAGGGCTATTACCAGGAATTCAACAAGGCCGCAGCCGCCAAGAACCTGCAGTTCGTGGCCAACGAGCGCTATGCGCGCACCGACACCTCGGTCACGGGGCAGATTCTCAAGATCATGGCCGCCAAGCCCGACGCCGTCCTGATCGTCGGTTCCGGGACGCCCGCCGCGCTGCCGCAGAAAGCCCTCAAGGAACGCGGCTTCGCGGCCAAGATCTACCAGAGCCACGGCGTCGCCAACAACGACTTCCTGCGGGTGGGCGGCAAGGATGTCGAAGGCACGATCCTGCCCGCCGGCCCGGTGCTGGTGGCCGACCAGTTGCCCGACAGCAACCCGGTCAAGAAATCGGCACTGGCCTATATCGCTGCGTACGAAGCCGCGCACGGCAAGGGCAGCGTCTCGACTTTCGGCGCGCACGCCTGGGACACCGGCCTGCTGCTGGCCGCCGCGATTCCGGAAGCGCTGAAGAAGGCCCAGCCGGGCACGGCCGAGTTCCGCTCCGCGCTGCGCGATTCGATCGAGTCCATCAAGGGCATGCCGGGCGCGCACGGCATCTTCACGATGTCCAAGACCGACCACCTGGGCCTGGACAACAACGGGCGCGTCATCGTACGCATCGAGAACGGCACCTGGAAATACGTGCCCTGACAACGGCTGCGTCGCAGGCGGCGCCTGCGACCGGCTGGACTCGCCAGGGGCGCCCGCGGGGCGCCCCTGCAATCGATCAGACGCCCCTAGCGGGCCCATAACCGGTATTGAATATGGATTTCCAGATCGGCCTGCTGCTGGTGCAGGACGGCATTGTCAATGGCGCCGTGTACGGCCTGATGGGGTTGGCACTGGTGCTGGTATTTTCGGTAACGCGCGTCATTTTCATCCCGCAGGGTGAGCTGGTGGCGTTCGCGGCGCTGTCGATGGCCGCGCTGCACACCGGCGGCGTGCCGCGGGCGCTGTGGCTGCTGCTGGTGCTGGGCGTCATCACCTTGCTGGTCGAGGTCTGGCGCCATCGCCGCGGCGCGGAGGTCGACTGGACCTCGACCCTGGTGTGGACGGTCGCGTTCCCGGTCGTGGCCGGCGCGCTGGTGCTGCTCAAGCCCGCGTCGCTGGCGCTGCAGGCGCTCACCACCCTGCTGGTGGTGACGCCGCTCGGGCCGCTGCTGTACCGGCTGGCCTACCGCCCGCTGGTGGACGCCACCGTGCTGATGCTGCTGATCGTGTCGGTCGCATTGCACGGCGTGCTGGTCGGCATGGGGCTGCTCTTTTTCGGCGCCGAAGGTTCGCGCACCCCGACCTTCTCCGACTTGCGCATGGACCTGGGCGGCTTGGCGATCACCGGCCAGTCGCTGGTGGTGCTGGCCGTGACGCTGGTGCTGGTGATCGCGATGTTCCGCTTCTTCGAGCGCACCATGATGGGCAAGGCCCTGCGGGCCACCGCAATGAACCGGGTCGGTGCCCGCCTCATGGGCATTCCCACCGGACTGTCGGGCGACCTGAGCTTCGCGCTGGCCGGGCTGATCGGCGCCGTGTCGGGACTGCTGATCGGGCCGTTGACCACGGTCTATTACGACACCGGCTTCCTGATCGGCCTGAAGGGCTTCGTGGCCGCCATCATCGGCGGGATGGCCAGCTACCCGGCGGCGCTGGGCGGCGCGCTGCTGGTCGGCCAGCTCGAATCCTTCTCCTCGTTCTGGGCCAGCGCCTTCAAGGAGGTGCTGGTGTTCACCCTGATCATCCCCGTGCTGTGGTGGCGCTCGCTGCACAGCCATCACGTGGAAGAAGAAGAATGACGCCGCGGGGACTCACTCTTGTATTGGTCGCGGCGCTGGCCGTGGCGTGGCCCTGGCTGCCGGAATTCACCATCACGCTGCTGTGCTATATCGGGCTGTATTCGATGGTCGCTGCCGGCCTGGTCATGCTCACCGGGGTCGGTGGCATGACCTCGTTCGGGCAGGCGGCGTTCGTCGGCGTGGGCGCCTATGCCACGGCCTGGGTCTGCACCTCGCCCGACCTGGCCGCCGTCCTGGGCGGCGCGATCGGGCCGGTCGGGCTGCCGTGGCTGGGTTTGCTGCTGGGGCTGCTGCTGGCCGCGGTGGTGGCGTGGGCGCTGGGCGCGATCACGCTCAAGCTGTCGGGCCATTACCTGCCGCTGTGCACCATCGCCTGGGGCCTGAGCATTTATTTCCTGTTCGGCAACCTCGAACTGCTGGGCGGGCAGACCGGCACCGGCGGACTGCCGCCGCTGGTGCTGGGCGGGGTGTCGCTGGCCGAGCCGCGCGCGCTCGGGCCCGTCATCTGGGCGACGCTGCTGCTGGGGCTGTGGGCCTTGCACAACCTGCTGGACTCGCGTGAAGGCCGCGCCATTCGCGCGCTCAAGGGCGGCCGCGTGATGGCCGAATCGATGGGGGTGGACACGGCGGCCTACCGCGTCAAGATCTTCGTGCTGGCCGCGCTGCTGGCGGCGCTGTCGGGCTGGTTCTACGCCCACCTGCAGCGCTTCGTCAACCCGACACCCTTCAACCTCAACATCGGCATCGAATACCTCTTCATGGCCGTGGTGGGCGGCGCCGGGCACCTGTGGGGCGCGGTGCTCGGGGCGGCGCTGGTCACACTGCTGAAATCGCGCCTGCAGGACGTGCTGCCGCAACTGCTGGGCAGTAGCGGCAATTTCGAGGTGATCGCGTTCGGCCTGCTGATGCTGGTGGTGCTGCACCGCTTCGCCGATGGGATGTGGCCGACGCTGGCCGCGTTCTCGCATCGTTTCCTGCGCCCGGCACGCAAGGCCGAGCTGCGGGACAGCCAGCCGCTGCCCAATCCGCAGCTGCCGCCGGCAGGCGAGGTGCTGCTGCGCACCAACGAGGCGAGCCGGCGCTTCGGCGGGCTGGTGGCGGTCAATGCGGTGGACCTGGACGTGGTGGCCGGCGAAGTGCACGCCCTGATCGGCCCCAACGGCGCGGGCAAGAGCACATTCTTCAACATGGTCTCGGGCGTGATCGATCCCAGCGCGGGCGTCGTCAGCCTGATGGGCAAGGACATGACCGGACAGCCCGCGCGCGCCTACGCGGCACTGGGCCTGGGACGCACCTTCCAGCACGTGCGGCTGCTCGGGCAGCGCAGCGTGCTGGACAACGTCGCGCTGGGCGCGCACCGGCGCGGGCGCCGGGGCTGGCTGGCTTCCATGCTGCGGCTGGATCGCGTCGAGGAAGGCGCGTTGCTGGCGCACGCGCGCCGCCAGATCGAGCGCTGCGGGCTCACGCCGCACGTCGACGCGCCCGCGGGCTCGCTGTCGCTGGGCAAGCAGCGCGCCATCGAGATCGCGCGCGCGCTGGCCGGGCAGCCTTCACTGCTGCTGCTGGACGAGCCGGCGGCCGGCTTGCGCCACCTCGAGAAGGTGGCGCTGGCCAAACTGCTGGCGCAGCTGCGCGCCGAAGGGTTGGGTATTCTGGTGGTGGAACACGACATGGAGTTCGTGATGAACCTGGCGGACCGCATCACGGTATTGGAATTCGGCACCGTGATCGCGCGCGGCACGCCGGCCCAGGTGCAGGCCGATCCGCGCGTGCTGGACGCCTACCTGGGCGGGGCCGACGAGCCGCTGGAGGCAGCGGCATGAGCGGGACCTTGCTGCAACTGCGCGACTTCTCGGTCTCTTACGGCGCCGTGCAGGCGGTGCACGGCGTCGAGCTGGCCGTGCGCGAAGGTGAAATCGTCACCGTGATCGGGCCCAACGGCGCCGGCAAGTCGACCTTGCTGTGCGCCATCATGGGCCTGCTGCCTTCCAGCGGCACGCTGGCGCTGGACGAACACACCATCGCGCGGCCCACGGTGGAAGCCATGGTCGCGCGCGGCGTCGCCCTGGTGCCGGAGCGGCGCGAGCTGTTCGGCGAAATGACCGTGCAGGACAACCTGCTGCTGGGCGGGTTCTGGCGCTGGCGCACCGGCCAGCGTGACCAGGACCAGCGCATGCAGGAGGTGTTCACGCTCTTTCCGCGGCTGCACGAGCGCTGCATGCAGCAGGCCGCCACGCTGTCCGGCGGCGAGCGGCAGATGCTGGCCATCGGCCGCGCGCTGATGGCCAAGCCCCGTCTGCTGATGCTCGACGAACCCTCCCTGGGACTGGCGCCGCTGATCGTGCGCGAGGTGCTGCAGATGGTGGCGTCGCTGCGGCACCTGGGCGTGTCGGTGCTGCTGGTGGAGCA
>JAMPXR010000191.1 GCA_023701085.1 Ramlibacter sp.
CCGCTACGGCCGGATCTCGTACCAGCTCGCGCCGAGCTACGCCGACCTCTTGCGCGAAGTGGCCGCCGGCAATCCCGTGGTGGTGCTGCAGGACGTCGGCCCCTTGTTCACGCAATGGCACTACGCCGTGGTCAACGGCTTCGACTACGCCACCGGTACCTTGCTGCTGCGATCGGGCACGGTGCGGCGCCAGGAGATGCCGTTCACCTATTTCGAACGGACCTGGATCAAGGGCGGCTATTGGGGCATCGTGGTCATGCCGCCGGACAGGATCCCGGTGACGGCCACGGAAGACCGCTGGATGACGGCGGTGCTGGCCATGGCCCGCGTGAGCACGGGCGAAGCGGCGACCCAGGCCTATGCTGCCGCCCTGAAGCGCTGGCCCGACAACCTGCCTGCCGCGATCGGGCTGGCCAACCAGCACCATGCGCGCGGCGCCATCGGCGAGGCCGTCGCGGTGCTGCGCCAGGCGCGGCAACGCCACCCGCAATCGGTGATCGTCATGAACAACCTGGCGCAGGCCCTGTCCGACCAGGGACGCCATGCCGAGGCCCTGTCGCAGATCGACCAGGCCGCCAGCGACCCTCAAAGCCCGTTCGCCGCGGATGTGCGGGCCACGCGCCAGCTGATCCTCCAGCGCATGGGCCAGCGCAAGGCCGGCAACCGCTAGGCGATCGCCGGGCCTGGCGCTTTCCTCCCGTTCTTTCCTCTTGGTATCAGTTGCGGTCGTAGCGCGGGCGCAGCGGCGCGGGCGCCGGTTCCGCGGGAGCGGCGCCCATGGCTACCGTGGCCGGGGGTTCAGGAGCCGGCGCGGCGGCCACGGGTTCGGGTGCCGGCGCGGGCTGGGCGACGGGTTCGGGCGGCGGAGCCACTGCCGCGACCTCCGGCTCGCGCGTGATGGTGGCGGTCCTGATCTCACCCAGCGGTGCCAGCACGCCGGTCTCGCCCATCGGGGTCATGTGCGTGCTTTGCTGGCCGGCCCCGATCCCCGGGTTGGTGATCAGTGGGTTGGGCGGCTCGCTCTGCGCCACGGCCACGCCGATCACGGCGACGGTAGAGATGCCGGCGAGCAGGCCAGCCGCTTTGGTCAATGCGCTCATGAGAAGGCTCCTTCAAGTTGGAATCATCGAATCGCCGGCTTCCGTGCCAGCTGTATGCAGACTAGCGGCCGGTTGGCTGCGCGGCGTCAGGCCCGGCCGTCAAACCCTGTCGGACGAGGGCTGCCCGGCTTGCCCCCGCGCGCTGACGCGGTTGCGCGCCACACGCGCCCGAAGCACAGCCGCAGGCGGGAAAGCACGGCGCCAGCTTCGAGACATCCAGCGCGCGTGTCGGCGGGACGCCGACCGCTCTGCTAGCCTTCAGCCATGGAATCGCAAGCACAACCGACGGAAACATCCGTGCGGGCGGCCGCCAGCGCAGTGATGCTGCGGGACGGCACCGGCGGGCTGGAGGTGTTCCTGCTCAAACGCCATGGCCTGTCCGCCGTGCTGGCCGGCGCCCACGTGTTTCCCGGCGGCAAGGTCGATCCCGAAGACGCCGGCCTCGATGCGGGCGCGCATCTCGACATGGGCGCCCCGGCGCTGCGGGCCGCCCTGCACGAACCCCAGCTCGACGAAGCGGCGGCGGTGGCGCTTTACGTGGCCGCGCTGCGCGAAGCATTCGAGGAAACGGGCGTGCTCTATGTGCGGGATCCTGCCCCGCGAGCGTGCCAGGCTGCCTGGCAGGCACCGCGCGAAGGCCGCACATTCGGCCAGACCCTGGCGCGCTATTCGCTCAGGCTCGAAGTCAGCCGGCTGCAGCCCTGGTCGCGGTGGATCACGCCCGTGGTCGCGGGCACCATGCGCAAGCGCTTCGACACGCGCTTCTTCCTGGCTCCGCTCCCAGCCGGCCAGATCGCGCGCCACGACAACCACGAGGCGGTGGACAGCGTGTGGCTCACGCCGCGCGCGGCCTTGCGGCAGTACTGGGATCGGCAAATCGACCTGGCGCCCCCGCAGATCATGGGCCTGGCCCATCTGGCGCGGCATCCCTGCGTGGACAGCGCCATGGCGCAGGCACGAAGACGTCCGCCGCCGCTGGTCCTGCCCGAGCCGTTCGAGCTCGAGGGCGCGCGCATGGTGTGCTATCCGGGAGACGAGCGGCATCCGGTCCGCCAGCGCGCCCTGCCGGGGCCCACGCGCCTCATCTACCGCAATGGCCGCTTCGAGCCGGTGGACGGACTGGCAGCGTTGTTTGCCGAGCCGCGCTAGCGCGCGCTTGCCGGAGGCAGCCTACGCGCGGTCGAGCAGGCGGCTTGCTTGTGATTTGCCGCGCGCTCGTCCACACTGTGGCCTGCCGGCCGGGCTCCGCGTCATAAAGACAGGTATCGGGCTTTCGTGACTCGCGCGAAATGCAAGAACATTGTCCAGTGGGCCCGGCTGCCCCCGCACGGGCGCCGGGGCGCGGCGTCAATGCCGATCCAAGAAAAAAACCGGGCGACGCCCGGTTTTTTTCAGTGTGACAGCGTTCCCGATTCAGTTCCGGTCGGCGCGCATGGTGCGCGTCGTGGTCGATTCCGTGGTGGCCGTAGAGGATCCGCTCGCCCCCATCGTCGTTCCGCTGGCGCTGGTGTCGGTACTGGAGCTGCCCGCCGCCGTGCTCGGCGCACTGGTGCCGGCGCCCGGTGTGCCGGTGCTGCCCATGGGGGTGGTCTGCGTGCTTTGCTGGCCGGCGCCCGTGGCCGGGTCATTCGACGTGGTCGTGGGCGGCGTGCTTTGCGCGATGGCGGCGCTGGCGATGGCGACGGTCGCCAGGCTCGCGAGCAAGCCTTTGATCGTTGTCGATGCAGTCATTTCGGAGACTCCTTGAATGATGGTGGAATTCGGCCGGCCTCGTCGCCAGCTGCCCCAAGGCTAGAAGCTCTGCGAAACGAATACGTCAGCCCTCACCATGAATCCGTGTAAGACGACGCCGGCCCCGCGCGTTCGCACGCGGCGCCGCTCCCGCCTGATGACCCAGCAGGGCCGGCGATGCGCCCGACAGCCGTCCGGCCATCCGTTTCCCCCGTGCAGTCGCGCTTGCGGTGCGGCCGCCGGGCACCGGCCCGGCTCAGCGGGGAGAATGCTGGCAATGGGGGTTACGCACAGGCAAGCTTTGTCACGGTAGCCGACCCCTTGTGGGGTCTTTTACATTGGTTCATCGCTGCGCGAGCCTGAGCTGCGCCTGGACATCATAGGAGCCGAAGAGCCGCTGGGCCGGCTGCGTTTCCGGCAGGACGTAGATGATGGCTCCGGCGCTTCGCACCGCCGGGCTCAGCACGGTCTCGAAGAAATCGCGCGGCAGGTTGATGCAGCCGTAGGAAATGCGGTTGTCGTCCACCGAGGGCGAAGCCAGCCGCTCGGCGCGCCGTTCCTCCGCGTTGCTCGTGATGACGCGGTGCATGGAGACGGCGGCGTCGTAGTCCACCCACACGACGTCCTCCCCGCGCATGTTCATCCCGACTTCCGCGACAAAGCGTCCGGCCGGGGTGGTGCGCTCCTGCGGAAGCACATCCGCGATCGGCTTGTCGCCGATGCCCGGGACGGTATGGTCGCCTATGGCCGATCCCAGCAGCACCGGCGCGTTGCCCTGCAGCCGTCCGGCGGCGTCGAACACATAGACACTCGCGCCTTTCTTGTCGACGATGACGATGGAGCGGTTGCGGGCATCGCGCGTGTACACGGCCCAGTTCGCCAACTGCCGCACATCGGGGCTTGGCTCCATGCCGCCGAAATCGGCCAGCCGCGCTGTCGCCACCCGCGCCGGGACATGCGGCCCGGCCTGACGCTGGACCATCGCGTTGGGCGGCAGTACCAGCGCGAGCACGGCGGCGCCCAGCAGCAGGCCTTTCTGCACCGAATCGAAAAATTCGGAGCTGCCGCTACGGGACGTCTGCCTGGAAGGTTTCATCTGCGGTCGAGCCGCCTTCGGCCAAGTCAAAAAAACCCATCGAAAGCCGTCGCCGGCTTTGATGGGCGCTGACGATGCTTAGTTCCGGTCGGCTTGCGCGACACGCTCGGTCGTTGTTTCAGTGTTCGACATGGTCGTCGAAGAGCTCGTGTCGGTGCCGCTGCCCATGGTCGAGGAACCCGCGCTGCCGGCAGGCGCCGCCCCGCTGCTTTGCGTCACGCTGGAACTGCCGCTGTCCGTGCTCGTGGTGCCCGAGGTCTGGGCGATGGCGAGGCCGACACCGCCGGCCAGGACGGCCGCGGCGGCCAGGGTGGTCAGGCTTTTGCTGGTCAAGTTCATATCGATACTCCTTGATATTGAACGGTCGCGGGGGCGCTTGCTGCCGCCGCGAACGGGTTGGAGGAAAACGCTGGCCGAGTGCCAGCTGCTTGTCACCTTAGGCTCGAGCCAGCAGCCGCGAAGTGGGGATATGGCGGCAGCGCCTGTAGGACCACGGCTGTCAGGAATCGACCCGCACGGCGGCGCCCGAATCGCCGTTCGGCGAGACGGTTTCCTGGCCCCAGAGGTCGATCTGCAAGGAAGGGTTGGCGCTTTCGCAGCCGAACGCGATGTCCTCGTCGATGCCGAGCCAGCGGGCGGTCGTGTGCAGCACACTGGCGGCGGGGGGCGGTTTGATGGAAGCGGGCGAATAGCGCATCGGCTCGGTCATGGAAGGCTCCCGGTGAATTCCGTGATGCCCGCATCTTTACCGCTGAGCCGGATCTGCCGTATCCGCCAAGCTCGTCTCCCGGCGTAGGCGCATGCCTACACCCGCGCGGCCCGCGCTGGCGAAGCGGCCAGACGCCACAGGGACGTCACTTCCTTGGTTCGCGCCATGTGCAAGGGATCGCGCGCATCGGTGGCCTTGGGATGGCGCGGCCGCACTTCACTGCGGCCGACGACGTGCAAACCGGCCGCCGCGATGAGCGCCATCAGTTCTTGGCGCGTGCGCAAGCCGAGATGCTCGGCCAAGTCCGACAGGATCAGCCACCCCTCGCCCGCCGGCGCCAGGTGGGCCGCCAGCCCGGCGAGAAAGCCGCGCAGCATGCGGCTGTCCTCGTCGTAGATCGCGTGCTCCAGCGGCGAGCTCGCGCGCGCGGGCAGCCACGGCGGGTTGCACACGATGAGCGGCGCGCTGCCGGGCGGAAACAGGTCGGCGCGCAACAGCTCGACCCGATCGTGCAGGCCGAGCCGCTCCAGGTTGTCGCGCGCGCATGCCAGAGCGCGCGCATCGTGGTCCGTCGCCACCACGCGCTTCACGCCCCGGCGCGCCAGGATCGCGGCCAGCACGCCCGTTCCGGTGCCAATGTCGAATGCCAGCTGCGTGGACGGCAGCGGCGCCTTGGCGACCAGTTCCAGGTATTCGCCGCGCACCGGCGAGAACACGCCGTAGTGCGCATGGATCCTGTTGCCCGGCGCAGCACCCAGCGCCGCGACCTCGACGCCGCGCTTGCGCCATTCATAGGCGCCCACCAGCCCCAGCAGTTCGCGCAGCGATGCGACCGAAGGCTGCCCGTCGGCCGGACCCCATGCCTGGCCGCAAGCGGCCCGCAGGTCCGGCGCGCGCGGCAGCCCGATCCGGTAATCGCCTTCCAGCGCGACCAGCAGGCAGCCCAGTACGCGTGCGCGCCGG
>JAMPXR010000192.1 GCA_023701085.1 Ramlibacter sp.
ACTCCAGGTCGCTCGTCATGGTCGGGCGCAGCCGCACGCGCGAGGTCGTCCGGTCGGGCTTGCTGGCGGCTGCGTTGGCGGCGGTCATGCTATACGTCGATTGCCACGGCGTCGCCGTGAAGTTCCATCAGCTCGCGGCGGGCGGCGGCTTCGCCTTTGCCCATCAGTTTGGCGATCAGGGTCTCGGTTTGCGAGAAGTCCATCGCGCCCAGCTGCACCGGCAGCAGGCGGCGGGTATCCGGATTGAGCGTGGTTTCCCACAATTGTTCCGCGCTCATCTCCCCCAGGCCCTTGAAGCGGCTGATGGTCCAGGCGTCCTCGCGCACGCCCTCCTTGCGCAATTTGTCCAAGATAGCTGTCAATTCGCCGGCGTCAAGCGCATAAGTCTTGGACGCGGGCTTTTTTCCGCGCGCCGGCGCGTCCACCCGGAACAGCGGCGGCCGCGCCACGAACACGCGGCCGGCCTCGATGAGCTTGGGGAAGTGGCGGAAAAACAAGGTCAGCAGCAGCACCTGGATATGCGAGCCGTCCACGTCCGCGTCGGAAAGAATGCAGATCTTGCCGTAGCGCAGGCCCGACAGGTCGGGGCTGTCGGCCGGGCCGTGCGGATCCACGCCGATCGCGACGGCGATGTCGTGGATTTCGGTGTTGGCGAACAGCCGGTCGCGCTCGACCTCCCAGGTGTTGAGCACCTTGCCGCGCAGCGGCAGGATGGCCTGGGACTCCTTGTCCCGCCCCATCTTCGCGCTGCCGCCGGCCGAGTCGCCCTCGACCAGGAACACCTCGTTGTGGGCCAGGTCCCGGCTTTCGCAGTCGGTGAGCTTGCCCGGCAGCACGGCCACGCCGGAGCCCTTGCGCTTCTCGACCTTCTGGCCCGCCCGCTGCCGGCTCTGCGCCGCCTTGATCGCCAGCTCGGCCAGCTTGCGGCCGTATTCCACGTGCTGGTGGAGCCACAGCTCGAGCGCCGGCCGCACGAAGCTGGACACCAGCCGCACCGCGTCGCGCGAATTCAGGCGCTCCTTGATCTGGCCCTGGAACTGCGGATCCAGCACCTTGGCCGACAGCACATAGGAGGCGCGGGCGAACACGTCCTCGGGCAGCAGCTTCACCCCTTTGGGCAGCAGCGCGTGCAGGTCGACGAAGCTCTTGACGGCGTTGAACAGGCCGTCTCGCAAGCCGGCCTCATGGGTTCCGCCGGCGCTGGTGGGAATCAGGTTGACATAGCTCTCGCGCACCGGCGGGCCGTCCTCGGTGAAGGCCACGCACCACTGCGCGCCCTCGCCTTCGGCGAAATTGTCGTTGTTGGCGGCGAACCCTTCGCCTTCGAACAGCGGAATGATGGGCTCGCCCGTGAGCGTCTGGGAGAGATAGTCGCGCAACCCGCCCTTGTATTGCCAGCTCTGCGATTCGCGGGTCTTCTCGTTGACCAGCGAGACGGTGACACCGGGCATCAGCACGGCCTTGCTGCGCAGCAGGTGGACGAGCTCGGCCACGGGCACCTGGGCGGACTCGAAGTACTTCGGGTCGGGCCAGACGCGCACCGTGGTGCCCTGGCGCCGGTCGCCTTCCTGGGCCTTGCGCACCTGCAGCGGCTCGGCGACTTCACCGCCTTCGAACACCATCCGGGCGACCTGCCCTTCGCGGTGGGTGACGACTTCGAGCCGCCGGGCCAGCGCGTTCGTCACCGACACGCCCACGCCGTGCAGCCCGCCGGAAAAACTGTAGGCGCCGCCCCGTCCCTTGTCGAACTTGCCGCCCGCGTGCAGGCGGGTGAACACCAGCTCGATCACGGGCGCCTTTTCCTCGGGATGCAGGCCGAAGGGGATGCCGCGGCCGTCGTCCTCCACGCTGACCGAGCCGTCCGCATGCTGGGTGGTCTTGATGCGTTTGCCGTAGCCGGCCAGCGACTCGTCCGCCGCGTTGTCCAGCACTTCCTGGACGACGTGCAGGGTGTTGTCGGTGCGCGTGTACATGCCGGGCCGCTGCTTGACCGGCTCGAGCCCCTTGAGGACCCGGATCGAGACTTCGGAATATTCGGCGGGAAGTTTGCTGGCCATGGAAGCCGCATTGTAGTCGGCCCACCCCGGACAACTGTATAAACGTCCATATATTGCAAGAGCATCCATGCCGACTGCGCATCAATGCACGCCGCAACTCTCATCGCATTTATTGCCCCCTGACAAGCGCCCGCCCCGCCCCTTCGGTACAGTCGGCGGATGCCCCAGCCGTCCCACCGTTCGCTTTCGATGTTCCAGGTCCTGGCCTGCGGCGCCTTGATCGTCACCCTGTCCACCGGCATCCGCCACGGCTTCGGCCTCTGGCTGCAGCCCATCACGCAGGCCCAGGGCTGGAGCCGCGAGAGCTTCGCCTTCGCCATCGCCATCCAGAACCTGGCCTGGGGCTTTTTCGGCATCTTCGCCGGGATGGCGGCGGACCGCTTCGGGGCCTTTCGCGTGCTCATCATCGGCGCCTTGCTCTACGCGGCCGGGCTGGCGGGGATGGCGTGGTCCACCAATATCGTGGTGTTCACGATCACGGCCGGTGTGCTGCTGGGCGCGGCACAGGCCGGCACCACCTACGCGGTCATCTATGGCGTCATTGGACGCCAGATCGATCCGGCCAAGCGGTCCTGGGCCATGGGCGTGGCGGCGGCGGCCGGCTCCTTCGGGCAGTTCCTGATGGTCCCGGTGGAAGGCTTCCTCATCGCGGGTTGGGGCTGGCAACAGGCCCTGCTGGCGCTGAGCCTGCTCGTGCTGCTGGCCGCCCCGCTGGCGTTCGGCCTGCGCGAGCCGGGCTTCGCCCGCGGCGCGGCGCCGGCGCGCGAACAGACCATCGTGCATGCGCTCAAGGAGGCCTTCGGTTACCGCAGTTTTCAGTTGCTGATGGCCGGCTACTTCGTGTGCGGCTTCCAGGTCGTCTTCATCGGCGTGCACATGCCCAGCTACCTGAAGGACAAGGGTTTTTCGCCCGAGGTGGCCAGCTACGCCCTGGCGCTGGTCGGGCTGTTCAACGTGTTCGGCACCTATATCGCCGGCAGCCTGGGCCAGAGACTGGCACGGCGCAAGATCCTGGCCTTCATCTACCTGAGCCGCTCCGTCGCGATCGCGCTGTTCCTCTGGGCACCCCTGTCGCCGCTGTCGGTCTACCTCTTCTCGGCCGTGATCGGGCTGCTGTGGCTGTCCACCGTGCCGCCGACCAACGCGACGGTGGCGCAGATTTTCGGCGTCGCGCATCTGTCCATGCTCGGGGGTTTCGTGTTCTTCAGCCACCAGATCGGCTCGTTCATGGGCGTTTGGCTGGGCGGCCTGCTGTACGACCGCACCGGCAGCTATGACATCGTGTGGTACCTGGCCATCGCGCTCGGCGTCTTCGCCGCAGCGGTGAACCTTGGCGTGCAGGAGTCGCCGATTCGCCGGCGGGGCCTGCAGGCGGCCTATTCATGACGACCCGCGCCCGAAAATGGCTGGCCTACGCCGCCGCGCTGCTGGTGCTGCTGGCCGTGTTTGCCCTCTACACACGGCCGCTCATCATGGTCACACTGGCCGAACAGGTCTGGGCCTGCTTCAATTGAGCGCGGGGCGGATGCCCCTTTTCGCCGCCGGGCAAGGCCGTCTCTGAACGGCGCCAGCTGGCCGGGGCGGCCCGCCGCTTTTCCTGGGGGACGTATGAGAGTGTTCGTGATCACCGGCGCCTCCGACGGCATCGGGGCCGAAATGGCGCGCCAGCTCGCGGCGGCCCACGGCGCGCAGGCCGGCCTGGTCCTGGCCGCGCGCAGCGCCGACAAGCTATGGGCCGTCGCCGGCCAGTGCGAGAAGCTGGGGTCGCCCTGCCACGTCGCCGCCATCGACGTATCCGACGAGGCGCAGTGCCGCGCACTGATCGCCCAGGCGCTGGCGGCGTTCGGCCGGATCGACGTGCTGGTCAACAATGCCGGCATGTCGGCCCATGCCCTGCTTGCCGACGTCCAACCGCAGGACCTGCACTGGTACCAGACCCTGATGGCGATCAACCTCTGGGGCAGCGTCTGGTGTACGCACGCGGCGCTGCCGCACCTCAAGGCCAGCCGCGGCCAGCTCGTCGCCGTGTCTTCGCTCGCGGGCCTGGTGGGCGTGCCGGGCCGCACCGCGTACAGCGCGAGCAAGTTCGCCATGACGGGCTTCTTCGAAGCCCTGCGCGCGGAACTGCGCAGCAGCGGCGTGAGCGTGACCATCGCCTATCCCGGCGTGGTGGCCACCGCAATCCGCCATCGGGGCTTCAATGCCCGGGGCCAGGCCGCGGGCGCGAGCGGCCTGAAGGAAGACAAGGCGATGAGCGTGCAGGAATGCGCGCGGCTGATCATCGAGGCCATGAACGGCCGCAGGCGGGAGGTCGTGATGGGCGCCAAGGCCAGGCTGGGCCGCTTCGCCAAGCTGATCGTCCCGGGCATGGTCGAGAAGGCGGCGTTGGCCGCCTTGAAGGAAGAGGTCAGGCCGCGCTGAGAGGCTTGCACTGCCCAAGGAAGAAGAACGATGCACGGAACCGAAAGCCCCTCGCCCTGGATCCAGCGCTGGACGCACCTGATTCCCGCGGGCGGCGCCGTGCTCGACGTCGCCTGCGGGTACGGCCGCCACATGCGATGGCTGTCGCAGCGCGGGCATCGGGTGACGGGCGTGGACCGCTCGCCGGAAGCGGTCGCGGCAGTGGCGCACCTGGGCGAAGCCCTGCTCGCGGACATCGAGAACGGACCCTGGCCGTTCGCGGACCGGACCTTCGCCGGCGTTGTCGTCACCAATTACCTGTGGCGTCCCCTGTGGCCCTCCATCCTGGACTGCGTGGCGCCGGGCGGCGTGCTGGTCTACGAGACCTTTGCCGCCGGACACGAATCGGTGGGCCGGCCGACGCGCCCGGACTTCCTGCTGCAGCCGGGCGAGTTGCTGCAGGCCTGCCATGGCCTGCGCGTGGTGGCCTTCGAGGATGGATTCCTGGACGAGCCCGCCCGCTTCGTCCAGCGCATCGCAGCCGTGCGCCCGAAGCCGGGCCAGGAACAGCCGCGCTATGCGCTGGACCCTGGGCCGCCCGCGCGGCGGCAATCGCCTTGAAGAAGCCTCGCCTGGGCTAGTTAGAATTACTTTTTCTACCGGGAAAACCGTACATGGCACCCATCACAGGCAGCATCGTGGCGCTGGCAACGCCGATGCACGACGACGGCAGCGTGGACTATCCCTCCTTGCGCAAGCTGATCGACTGGCACATCGCCGAAGGCACCGACTGCATCGGCGTGGTCGGCACGACCGGCGAGTCGCCCACGGTCAACGTGCAGGAGCACCAGGAAATCATCCGCGTCGCGGTGGAGCAGGCTGCCGGGCGCGACTGGCTTCGATTTCGGCCGGCGTCATCTAGATCGCGCGGACGATGCCGTCGTCCAGCGCGCGCCCGGCGATCTGCTCTCCGGCGTCGCCGGCAAAGGCGAATCTCAGATAGGTCACTTCGCCGTCCGGTCGCCGCCACTGGTACACGCCGACCAGTTCGCGCGGCTCGAAGGGGTGGGCCGTCTCTTCCATGGCCTCGCGGGCCCAGGCCTCGACCAGCGATTCGCCCTCTTCGAG
>JAMPXR010000193.1 GCA_023701085.1 Ramlibacter sp.
GACCTGGACCTGCTTCTCTACGGCAGTGCGCGCATCGACAGCGCCGCGCTGCAGGTGCCGCATCCGCGCATGCATTCACGCGCGTTCGTGCTGGTCCCGCTGGCGGAGATCGCCCCGCATCTGGTCACCCCCGCGCAGCTGGCGGCCGTGGCGGGCCAGCGCATCGCCCGTCTTTGACCTGGCCGGCGCGTTGACGTCCGAGGTAATTGCGGCCCTGGCGCGGCGGCCTCAGCATGGCGCCATCCAGGTTCATCCAGCAAGGAGCGTTTCATGAGCGACACCGGCCTGATAGCCATCGCCTGCGGCTTGATCATCGGCCTGGGCGCGATCGGCGCCTGCCTCGGGATCGGCACCATGGGCGGGCGCTTCATCGAGGGCGCCGTGCGCCAGCCGGAGCTGATGGAGCCGCTGCAGACCAAGATGTTCCTGCTGGCCGGGCTGATCGACGCGAATTTCCTGATCGGCGTGGGCGTGGCGATGATGTTCGTCTTCGCGAATCCGTTCGGGCATTGAGGCGGCCGGGCGCGGGGGTGGCGCGTGCCGGCTAGAACCAGTCGACCAACCCCGACTGCTGCGCGTTCTGTGGGTTCGAACCCGCGTCCCGGATGCGCCGCAGCGCTTCGTCGGTGTCGAGGCCCAGGGCCTTGAGCACGCAGGCCGCGGTGCTGCCGGTGCGGCCCAGGCCGGCGGCGCAATGCAGCAGGACGGCATCGCCCTGCCGCAGCGCGTCGGCGATCTGCCGCACCTCGTGCCGGAACACCGCCGGGTCTTCCGGCACGCCGAAATTGGGCATCGCGAGATGGAGCCAGCGAAAGGGCACCGTGCCTTGCACGACGGCGGTGTGGTAGGCGGGAGAAAGTTCGGCCAGCTCGCTGCGCGGGGTCAGGCACACCACCAGCGCCAGCCGCGCGCGGCGGGCCTGGGCCTCGAAAGCGTTCCAGGGCTCGAAGCGCCCGGGCATCGAGCTCAGCCACAGCGCGCCGGGAACGTGGGAGGGCAGGTCGACCTGGCGCAGTGTCATGTCCGAATTGTGCCCAGCCCCGCCGCGCCCGGCTACAGCCCGCTGCCTCCGCGCTGGCGCGCGACCGCCAGCTCGTCCACGGCGGCGGCATGATTGCCCCAGGCTGCGCGGATGTGGCTGATCACCGCGGCGACATCGGCATCTCCGAGCACGGTGGCGAAGGGAGGCATCCCGTAGGGCCTGGGGTTGCCCGCCGTGGCGGGCGCAAAGCCGCCGCCGAGCACCACCTGGACGAGGTTCGCCGCCAGCGGCAGCGTCACCGCGCGATTGCCCGCCAGGGCGGGATAAGCGCCGGGAACGCCTTCGCCGTCGTCGCCATGGCATGAGGCGCAATGTTCGCCATACAGCTTCGCGCCGCGCTCCGCCTTACGGGCCTTGAGCGCCGCCGGCCGCGCTGGCGGCCTGCCTTGCGACAAGCTTCCCAGGAACAGGGCCATCGCGCGCAAGTCGGCGGGCGAAAGGTGCTGCGTGCTCTGGAGCACGACCTCGGCCATCGGTCCGAGGGCCGTCGCGCGCGGCGCCACGCCGGTGCGCAGCAGCTGCACCGTGTGTGCCGGGTCCCAGTCGCCGACGCCGGCCTCCGCGGGTGAGGCCAGCGATGGCGCGTACCAGTTGCGCATCGGCATCACGCCGCCCGACAGGTCCATCATGTCGCTGCTGGCGCCCAGCACGTTGCGCGCGGCATGGCAGGCGCCGCAATGGCCCAGGCCGGCCACCAGGTATGCGCCGCGGTTCCATTGCGCCGACTGCGTGGGGTCGTTGCGGTACGTGCCCGGCCGGAAGTACAGCGCGCGCCAGACCGCCAGCGCCGCCTGCGTGCTGTAGGGCCAGCGCAAACGGTGCGGCATGTTGCGCCGCTCGATGGCCGGCAGCGTGCGCAGGTAGTCGTAGATCGCATCCGAGTCGCCACGGGTGACGCGGGTGTAGTTGAGATAGGGGAAGGCGGGATAGAGCAGGCGTCCGTCGCGGGAGCGGCCGTGATGCAGCGCCCGCCAGAAGTGGTCCGCCGACCAGTCGCGCAGGCCGGTCGCGTGCGGCGTCAGATTGCCCGCGAACACGGTGCCGAACGGCGTTTCGATGGGCCGCCCGCCCGCGAACGGCGCGCCGCCGCGCGCGGTGTGGCAGGCCTGGCAATTACCGGCCCGCACCAGATAGGCGCCGCGCGCCACGCTTTCGCCCGAGGGCGGGGTGAGCGGCGGCGCATCGTGGATCTTCTCCTCGCCCCAGAAATTCAGGAGCAGGACCAGCGCGAGCACCAGCAGCATGCCCGCCACCAGGGCCGCCAGCAATCTGCTCATGGCTGATGCCCCGAGGGCCGCGTCGCGCTGCCGCAGGCGATGTCCGGCAGGCGGGGCAGCGCCGCGGCCGGCGCGCCGTGCTCCGGCAAGGGCTGCGACGCGAGCCAGTTCGTCACCGCGACGAGATCGTCGGGTTGCAAGCGCATGGCGATGCGCGCCATGCAATCGGGCGCATGGGCCTGGCGCTGCCCGGTGCGCCACGCGCCCAGCTGCGCATTGAGATAGTCGCGCGACAGCCCCAGCAGTCCCGGCGTGGCGGGCAGCACGCCGGTCAGCGCCGGCCCATGGCATTGAACGCAGGCGGGAACGCCCCTGGCCGCGTCGCCTTCGCGCGCCAGCGTTGCGCCACGGCGCAGCGTGGCTGCGGGGACGGCGGCCGGCCGCGGCGGCGGATAGGGCAGATCGAGCGCGGCGAAGTGCCGCGCGATTTCGAGCAGGTAGGCGTCCGACAACGGATCCAGCAGGCGGGTCATGAGGCCGTAGCGCCGGCGGCCGTCCCGGAAATTCAGCAACTGGTTGTACAGATAGCCGGCCGGCTTGCCGGCGATGCGCGGATAGTAGCCATCCGGGCCCGCCCTGCCTTCCTTGCCGTGGCATGCCGTGCACGCCAGCGTGCGCTGAGCCATGCTGTCCTCGAAAACCGTCCGCGCGCCCGGCGATCCCGCGGCCAGGCCGGCGAGAAGGAACGCGACGGTCCTCATCTTCGTCATGCGGCGACTATGCCACCGCGGCGCCTGCCGCGCGCCGGTCCTACAGGCGGCCCGCGCCATCCGGCCTACAGTGGGATGCCGTAACGCAGGAGAGTTGCCATGAGCACCCAGCCCGCCGCGCCCGCACCCGATCCGGACGAACCACAGGCCGCCGATCCCAAGGAAGGGAAAAGCGGATCGAATGCGGTCGAGCACGAGCCCGACCCCAAGGCCAGGCCGGTCCCGGACGGCGAGCCCAGGTACGTGCCGCGCAGTCCCTACACGACTGGCAACGACTGAATCACTCGCTCACGGCGGGCGGCTGGAAATTGCGCGGGTGGCTGAGCAGCAGGTCGGATTGCGGGTAGGCAATGCAGGGCAGGATCCAGCCCTGCGCCTTTTCCTCCGCCAGCAAGCCGGGCCATCGGATCCGGTATTGGACGCGGCCTTCGAGGACGCGGCACATGCAGGTGCGGCAGGTGCCGTTGCGGCAGGCGCTGGGCAGCGCGTGCCCGCCCTGCTCGGCCGATAGCAGCAGGGGCTGGCCGGCCGACGCGGCAAACACCGGTCCGCCGGGCGCGAACCGGATGGTGTAGCGCGGCTCGGTCGCCGCGCCGGAAAGCAAGGGCGCGCGGCCGCTGTCGCTCATGGCCCATCATAATCGGCGTTTCGCGACTTCTATTTGACGTATGCCCAGCTACCAGGTCCGTCCTGCCGCGGACGGCGATGCAGAACAAGTTGCCGCAGTCCACGCCAGTGCGTCGCAGGCCGCCTACGACGCCGTCGCGCCGGGCGCTCACCAGAACGTTCCCATGGAACGGCGGCGCGCCTTCTGGCGCGAGGCCATCGAGTTCGGCGAACCGCTGGTGCAGGTGGCCCTCGAGCAAGGCAAGGTCATCGGCTTCGCGGGGTTCGACCGCTCGCGTGACCCGAAGTCCAAGCCCACCACGGGTGAGATCTGGGCGCTCTACGTGCTGCCCTCGCACTGGAGCAGCGGCGCGGGCTTCGCGCTGTGGGAAGCCGCGCGCGCGAGCCTGCTGGACGAAGGCTGCACCGAAGTGACGGCGTGGGTGCCGCTGTGCAACGAGCGCGCGCTGCGTTTCCTGGAACTCGCCGGCTTCCAGCGTGAACCCGGCACGACCAAGACGGCGCTGGCCGGCGCGGTCAAGCTCGAGGAAATCCGGCTGCGCCGACGGCTCGGCTAGGGCCTGCCATGGCATCGAGCCTGCTTGCGCTGCTGGACGATATCGCGTCCCTCCTCGACGATGTGTCCGTGCTCTCCAAGGTGGCGGTGCGCAAGACCGCCGGCGTGCTGGGCGACGACCTGGCGCTGAACGCGCAGCAGGTCACGGGCCTGGCCGCGGAACGCGAGCTGCCGGTGGTGTGGGCCGTGGCGAAGGGCTCGCTGCTGAACAAGGCGATCCTGGTGCCGGCGGCGCTCGCGATCAGCGCGGTCGCGCCCTGGGCGGTGACGCCGCTGCTCATGGTGGGCGGGGCTTTCCTCTGCTATGAAGGGTTCGAGAAGCTGGCCCACAAGTTCCTGCACAGCCGCGCCTACGACGAAGCCCACCAGCAGGAACTGGAGCATGCGCTGCGCAATCCCGACATCGACCTGCGCGTGGTCGAGAAGGACAAGATCAAGGGCGCCGTGCGCACCGATTTCATCCTTTCCGCCGAAATCATCGCGATCACGCTCGGCACCGTGGCAGGCAGCACGTTCGCGGTGCAGGTCGGGGTGCTCAGCGGAATCGCCCTCCTCATGACCTTGGGCGTCTATGGGCTGGTGGCGGGCATCGTCAAGCTGGACGACCTCGGGCTGTATCTCAGCCGCAAGGCCGAAGCCGCCGCGCGGACCCTGGGCGCGGCCATCCTGCGCGCGGCCCCCTGGCTGATGAAGGGCCTGTCCGTGGCCGGCACGGCGGCGATGTTCCTGGTGGGCGGCGGCATCCTGGTGCACGGTGTGGCGCCGCTGGCGCGTGCCGCCGAGCATTTCACGCAAGCCGCGGGCGCGGGCTTCGCGCTCTTGCTGCCGATGCTTCTGAACGCACTGGTCGGCGTGGTCGCGGGCGGCGTCGTGACGGCGCTGGTGGCGCTGGCCCAGCGCCTGGGCCGGCGCAAGGCCACGGCTTGAACGAGGTGCCGCAGCTGCAGTGGAGCGAAGACGGCGGGCTTCGCAGCGCGCGCTGGCGCTCCGAGGCCGGCGTGCCACCGCCGGCCCGGGTTCAGGTGGTGGACGACACGCTGTCCGCGGACGCCGCGTACCGCCTGGCCTGCGAGGGCACGGCGCTGCTGTGGCGCAGCGACTTCCACAATGCGCGGCAGCTGCTGCAGGCCATGGCCCGGCGCGTCGACCGCGGCCCGCGCCATCCGCCGCGCGCGCCCGCTTCGCCGGCCGAGGCTTTCCAGCGCCATCGCGAGGCGCAGGGCCGGCGCGCACGCGTACTGGGCTGCCTGCTGGTCGCGCTGGAAGGCGATTACCGGATCGGGCTGCCGCGCGCGCCGGACCTGCGGGCCGCTTGCGGCCAGGCATGGGGTCCGGCCGACGGGCAGCCTTCGGTCGCATCGCTGCGCGAAC
>JAMPXR010000194.1 GCA_023701085.1 Ramlibacter sp.
CATGGGCATGGGCCCCGTTCCCGCCTCGCGCAAGGCGCTGCAAAGGGCCGGCTGGAACGTGCAGGACGTCAATCTTTTCGAACTCAACGAGGCGTTCGCCGCGCAGGCCTGCGCCGTCAACAAGGAGCTCGCGATCGACCCCGCCAAGGTCAACGTGAACGGCGGCGCCATCGCCATCGGCCATCCGATCGGCGCGTCGGGTTGCCGCGTCCTGGTGACACTGCTGCACGAGATGCGGCGCCGTGAGGCCAAGAAAGGACTTGCCGCGCTGTGCATCGGCGGCGGCATGGGGGTTTCCCTCGCGGTGGAGCGCCCGTAAGGCGTGACAATGGCGCAGCCCACATCCGGTGGGCGCAGGGCGCTCCTGAAGTTGTAGCATTGTTGCAAGGAGAAAAGAATGGGTCAGAAAATTGCGTATGTGACCGGTGGCATGGGCGGCATCGGTACGGCGATCTGCCAGCGCCTGCACCGTGAGGGCTTCAAGGTCATCGCGGGCTGCGGCCCGACACGCGACTACGGCAAGTGGATGAGCGAGCAGAAAGCGCAGGGCTACACCTTCCATGCATCGGTGGGCAACGTGGGCGACTGGAATTCGACCGTGGACGCGTTCAGCAAGGCCAAGGCCGAACACGGAACCGTCGACGTGCTGGTGAACAACGCCGGCATCACGCGAGACCGCATGTTCCTGAAGATGACGCGCGAGGACTGGGACGCGGTGATCGAAACCAACCTGAACTCGATGTTCAACGTCACCAAGCAGGTGGTGGGCGACATGGTCGAAAAAGGCTGGGGCCGCATCGTCAACATCAGCTCGGTGAACGGCGAGAAAGGGCAGGCGGGCCAGACCAACTACTCGGCCGCCAAAGCCGGCATGCACGGATTCACCATGGCGCTGGCCCAGGAACTGGCGACCAAGGGCGTGACCGTCAACACGGTCAGCCCGGGCTATATCGGCACGGACATGGTCAAGGCGATCCGGCCCGATGTGCTGGACAAGATCGTCGCCACCATCCCCGTCAAGCGCCTGGGCGAACCCAGCGAGATCGCCTCCATCATCGCGTGGCTGGCATCGGAAGAAGGCGGCTATTCCACCGGCGCCGACTTCTCGGTCAACGGCGGCTTGCATATGGGGTAAGTTGGTAAGTTGATTTCGGAAGGGCGGGGGGCCCCGCGAGCGGGGTCGACCACGAAATCAACTTACAGCTTCATCGGGCCTCGATGGCCCGGTGAAGCAGCAGGCTCCGGGAGCTCGGAAGGGCGGGAGCCCCGCGCGGCGTCGACGATCCGCTATTCCACCAGATCCTCTATCACCAGGTGCCGGTACTTCTGCGCGTAGGACACCGGAAACTTCCTGAGCACGGCCATGATGCGCTCGGTCTGCTCCGCGGATGGAGCATGAATCATCAGCGCATAGTGCCCCTGGCTGGCCAGCTGGGCGAACTGCCGCACCGTGTCGGCTTCGGTTCCGGCGGACGGAAGCGGAACGTCGGCATTTCCCACGGTGCGCGCGATCTTCTGCAGGATGTCCTGCGGCGTGAGCAGGGAACTCCATTCCCCCGTGTTGCCGCTCTCTTCGAGCGCGCGCTCCGCGGCGCGCGCCTGCGCCTCGCCAGGAAACATGACGAACATATAGCCCGTCGGGTAGAACACGCCGCGCATCGTCAGCATGTTGGATTCGAGCTCGAAAGCCTTCATGCTGGGCTCCTTTCCAATGTTGCGGTTGTCTTTAGTGTCGAAAAGCGCCGCACTGGTTCTCGGCGGCTGCTCTTCGAAACATTGGCGTTTGTTCGCCCCGCACACTCAGGAGGCCGCCCGGGATTGCGAAATGGCGGGGCTGTGGAAACGGCACAGCTCCCCGGGCGGCACCCGGACGGCTGTGTCAGCAGGCGTGACTCGCCGGGCGGACCGCCGCGCCTGTCACTTCCTCGTTTTCCGGATTCTCCACAGCGCCCGGCGCACCCCATTCGCCAGCGACTGGGCGGCGGTGTATTTCGGCGTCGGATCGGCCGCAGACAGCTCTGCCGGCCTGCTGGCCAGCGATTCGTGCAGGTAAGGCAGCACGCTTGCCGCGCCCTCGCCCGAGCGCTGCCCGGGGCTGGTCAGATGGAGCGCACTGTCGTCGGCGGATGAATTCGAGGTGACCATCGCGCAATCATCTTACTCAAGCTCATCCATTGCGTCCTATCAATGAGAAACCGAACGTGAGCGGTGTTTACATCTGGCCACCCCGATCGCGCGCGACTGCGCAGGGCGGTCCGCCTTCCTCGCCATCCCGCGCCTTGCCGGGGGGCGCATTCGTACATAAAATCCCTCCCCTCCTGCGGAGGTTCCAATGGCCAACTACACCTTCCTGCGGCAAGGGGACAAGCTGCCCAGCGTGGGCGTGCTGCAGAAGCTGCTCAATCGTGGGGGCGCAGGGCTTCGCGCCGACGGTGATTTCGGTTCCAGGACAAGGACGGCGGTTCAGAATTTCCAGCGGCCGCGCGGGCTGAACCCGGACGGTGCGGTCGGACCGATCACCTGGCCGCGCGTGTCGGCCGGTGCGAACCTCAACATCGTCGATTGCATCGACATCTTCGATCCGAGCTTGAGCCGCATGGAAGAGCGTGACATCCGCCGCGCCGGCGGCAATCCGCTGGTGATCGGCGGAATGTCGAACGGCGTCGAGCAGGCGGTCAGCCTCATCGTCGGGCAGAGCCGGAATGTCTTTCTGCTGCGCTTCCACGGACACGGCGCGCGCGGGATGGCGGGAATCTCGACCGGTCACGGCGAGCTCGACCCGAATCTGGAACACCGGGCCGACATCGCCATCGAAAACTTCGCGCAGGTCCGGCACATCGTCCGGCGCCTGCGCAGCGTCTTCGGGCCGTATGGCTGTATCCAGTTCATGCACTGCGAGACCGGCGGCGGGCCCCGAGGGCGGCGCCTGCTCGATCTCGTCGCAGCCGAAGTCGGCGTGCCTGTCTCCGCGGGAATCAACACGCAGTTGGGCGGCGGGCTCGATACCTTTCGCTTCGAAGGCCCTACCTACACCGCCGTTCCGGGCGGCGCGACGCTGAACCGCTGGTGCGAATCGCGGCCCGACTTCGCGGCGATGTCCGTGGCGTAGCGCCCACCGACCGGCCAGGACGAAACCGGCGACGCTTGCCGCGTCCCGGTGAACGGCGGCCACCGGAAACGTCGCTTGCTCTGCGAGGCGCCCGCCCCCGGCGAATCGTCGCCGGGTAGACTGATCGCCCTATGAATCGACAAGTTACGCGTTGGCGTGCGTCCGTCGCCCCGATGATGGATTGGACGGACCGCCACTGCCGCTATTTCCATCGGCTCCTCAGCCGTCACGCGCTCCTTTACACGGAGATGGTGACCACGGGCGCCCTGGTCCACGGCAACGTGCCGCGCCATCTCGACTACAACCCCGAAGAGCATCCGGTGGCGCTGCAACTGGGCGGCAGCGACCCGGCGGAACTGGCGCAATGCGCCAGGCTGGGCGGGCAGTGGGGCTACGACGAGATCAACCTCAACTGCGGCTGCCCCAGCGAGCGGGTCCAGCGCGGCTCTTTCGGGGCCTGCCTGATGGCCGAGCCCGCGCTGGTCGCGGACTGCGTGAAGGCGATGGTCGATGCCGTGGGGGTGCCCGTCACCGTGAAGCACCGCATCGGCATCGACCAGGCGCAGGACTATGCGTTCGTGCGCGACTTCGTGGGCACCGTCAGCCAGGCCGGATGCGAGGTGTTCCTGGTCCATGCCCGCAACGCATGGCTCAAGGGCTTGTCTCCCAAGGAGAACCGCGAAATCCCGCCGCTGCGCTACGAGACGGTGTACCGGCTCAAGAGCGATTTTCCGCACCTGACGATCGCGGCGAACGGCGGTATCAGGACCGACGCGCAGGTGACGGCGCAGCTGGAACGCGTGGACGGCGTCATGATCGGGCGCGAGGCCTACCACAACCCCTGGTGGCTCGCCCAGTGGGATGCGCAATTCTTCGCGGACACGTCACGCGATCTCAGCCGCGAGTCGGTGGAAGCGCAGATGACCGACTACATGGCGCGCGAGGCCGCGCAGCGCGGCACACCGTGGAGCGCGATCGCCCGGCATATGCTGGGTCTGCGCAACGGCTTGCCCGGGGCGCGGCGTTGGCGGCAGGTTTGGAGCGACCACAACCTGAAGGATTTGCACCCGCGCGAGGTGATGGCTCTCGCGCACGAGGCCGTGGAGCAGGTCGCATAGCGGCGGCGCAACTTCAACGGACCTTCACGGAGGGCGTTCTCTCGCGCTTGCCGCGCGCGAGCCGCGCACGGCTTTCCCAGCCGCTCACATAGTTCTTGAGGAAAGATTGAAACCCCTGGGCCGCCGGCGAAAGCGCCAGGCCGCGCCGCGTGAGGAATGAGGTCTCGCGCCGCACGGACGGCTCCACCAGCCGCACGGTGCGGATGCGGTACAGCCGGGTGATGGGCGTGGCGTAGGAGGGTACGACCGCGACGCCCAGGCCGGCGTCCACCATGCCGATCACCGTCCACAAGTGAGCGACCTCGAAGCTGGGATGGATCTCCACCCCGGCGCCGCCGAGTGTCCCGCTGATCAGCTGGCCTACCGAGTTGTCTTGCGTTAGCGCGATGAACGGATGGCCCGACAGCTCCCGCCAGGCCACCTGCTGCTGGCCGGCGAGGGCATGGTCCACCGGGCAGGCCAGCACCAGCTTGTCGACCATCAGGGGCTCGGCGACCAGCTCGCGCGCCGAGCGCTCGAAGGTGCCGATGCCGAAGTCCACCTCGCCGTCGCGCACCTTGGGCTGGATCTGCCCGGCGAGCGTGTCGTGCAGCACCACGCTCACGCCGGGTTGCATCCGCCGGTAGCGGGCGATGGCACCGGGCAGCAGCAGGGACGACATCACCGGCGTCGCGGCCACCGCAACGCGTCCGCGCTTTTGCGCGGCCAGCTCGCGCGAGCTGGCGATCGCGCCCTCGAGGTCGGCCAGCACCTTCAGCGCCACCGGCTGGAACTCGCGCCCGGCCTCGGTGAGCTGCACCAGGCGCGTGGTGCGGTCGAACAGGCGCAGGCCGAACACCTGCTCCAGCTCGCTGATCAGCACACTCACGGCCGACTGCGTCAGGTGCAGCCGGCTGGCCGCGCCCGTGAAACTGCCCGCCTGGGCCACGGCGAGGAAGGCACGCACCTGCTTGAGCGTGACATTCATGAAGCTAATTCATCAATTGAACTAAATAATGAAATTGTAGGATGGATGCGGCTGTGAAACGATGGAATGGACCGCATGCCACAGGAACGCCCATGAAACTCGACATCTTCAACCACATCTTTCCCCGCGCCTACTACGAGCGGATGCTCCAGGTCGCACCGAACGGCAAGGACATGCACAAGCGGGTGCGCGAAATCCCCTGCATCGTGGATCTCGACGAGCGCTTCAGGATCATGGACCGCTTCGGCGACTACCAGCAGGTGATCTGCCTGGGCTCGCCGCCCATCGAAGTGTTCGGCCCGCCGCCCGTGTCCACGGAGATGGCGCGGCTGGCGAACGACGGGATGGCCGAGCTGGTCCGCAAGTACCC
>JAMPXR010000195.1 GCA_023701085.1 Ramlibacter sp.
GGTGCGCATTGACATGACGCGCTTTCGTGCAAAATAGCACGATCGTTCGTTTTATTTGCCCCGTCCCATGTCCCTTGCCGAATTGCCCCTGAAGCGGCCGCGCCCCGCGCGCGCCGGCCGGGCCCTGCAAAAGGGCGAGCAGACCAAGGCCGCGATCGTCGATGCGGCGCTGGGCCTGGCGACCCAGATCGGCCTGGAGGGCCTGTCCATAGGCGCGCTGGCGGAAGTCACGCAGATGAGCAAGTCGGGCGTGTTCGCGCATTTCGGTTCGCGCGAGGAACTGCAGATTTCCGTCGTGCGTGAATACCACACGCGCTTCGAGGACGAGGTGTTCTATCCGGCCATGCAGCAGCCGCGCGGGCTGCCTCGCTTGCGGGCGCTGTTCGACAACTGGATGAAGCGCACCTCGATCGAGATCGATTCCGGCTGCATCTACATTAGCGGCGCCGTGGAGTTCGACGACCGCACGGGGCCCGTGCGCGACGCGCTGGTCGGCTCGGTCAAGACCTGGCTGGCCGCCATGCGCCGCGCGGTCGCGTTCGCCAAGGACGAAGGCCACCTGCGCGCCGACGCCGACGAGGACCAGCTGCTGTTCGAGATCCACGGCCTGATCCTGGCGCTGCACTATGAAGCGCGCTTCCTCAAGAACCCCGGCTCGATCGCGCGCGCCAACGCCGGGTTCGACAACATCCTCAAGCTGTACGGCGCCGACGCCGCGCCGGCCCGCCCCGTCAAGTCCAACAAATCCGTCAAATCCCCCAAGGAGTAACCATGCCCAGCTATACCCCGCCCCTGCGCGACATGCGCTTCGTCATGCACGAGGTGCTCAAGGTCACGGATGAACTGAAGCCGATCGCGCGGTACGCGGAAGCCGACGCCGGGACCATCGACGCCGTCCTCGAAGAAGGGGGCAAGTTCGCCACCGAGGCGGTGTTCCCGCTGAACGCGGTCGGCGACACCGAGGGCTGCAGCTACGACGCCGCCACGCACGAGGTCAGGACGCCGACGGGCTTCAAGCAGGCCTATGCGCAGTACGTGGAGGCCGGCTGGCCCGGCCTGAGCGCGGACCCGCGCTGGGGCGGCCAGGGCCTGCCGCTGGTGGTGAGCCAGTGCTTCAACGAGATGCTCAACAGCGCCAACCAGGCCTGGAACATGTACCCGGGGCTCACCCACGGCGCCTACGCGGCGCTGGCCACGCACGGCACCGACGAGCAGAAGCAGACCTATTTGCCCAAGATGACCAGCGGCCAGTGGACCGGCACCATGTGCCTGACCGAGGCGCACTGCGGCACCGACCTGGGGCTGATGCGCACCCGCGCCGAGCCGCAGCCGGACGGCAGCTACCGCATCACCGGCAACAAGATCTTCATCAGCGCCGGCGAGCACGACATGTCGGACAACATCATCCACCTGGTGCTGGCCCGCCTGCCCGATGCGCCGCCCGGCATCAAGGGCGTCAGCCTGTTCATCATCCCGAAGTTCCTGGTGAACCAGGACGGCAGCCTGGGCGCGCGCAATTCGATCTACTGCGGCGGCCTGGAGCACAAGATGGGCATCCACGGCAACGCCACCGCGCAGATCGTCATCGACGGCGCGACCGGCTGGATGATCGGCCAGCCCAACAAGGGCATGCAGGGCATGTTCGTGATGATGAACGCGGCGCGCCTGGGCGTGGGCAACCAGTCGCTGGGCCTGATCGAAGTGGCCTACCAGAACGCCCTGGCCTATGCCAAGGAGCGCATCCAGATGCGTTCGCTCTCCGGGGCCAAGGCCAAGGACAAGCCGGCCGACCCCATCATCGTGCACCCCGACGTGCGCAAGATGCTGCTCACCGCGAAAGCGTACGCCGAGGGCGGCCGGGCGCTGGCGGTCTATTGCGCCGTGCTGCTGGACAAGGCGCACTACCACCCCGACGAGAAGGTGCGCAAGGACAGCGATGAAATGCTTTCGCTGCTCACGCCCATCGTCAAGGCCTTCACCACGGACAACGGCCACATCGCCACCAACGCCTGCCTGCAGGTGTTCGGCGGGCACGGCTACATCCGCGAATGGGGCATGGAGCAGTTCGCGCGCGACAACCGCATCAACATGATCTACGAGGGCACCAACACCATCCAGTCGCTGGACCTGCTGGGCCGCAAGGTGCTGGGCAACAACGGCGCGACGCTCAAGAAGTTCGGCAAGCTGGTGGCCCAGCTGGTCGAGGAGGAAGGCGTCAACGAGAAGATGGCGGAGTTCATCAACCCGATCGCCTATCTCGGGGACCAGATGACCAAGTTCACCACCGAAATCGGCTTCAAGGGTTTCCAGAATCCGGACGAGGTCGGCGCGGCCGCGGTGGACTACCTGCGCGTGCTGGGGCACCTGGTGCACGGCTACTTCTGGGCGCGCATGGCGCAGGTCGCGCTGCGCGAGATCGCCGCCGGCAACGCCGACCCGTTCTACCAGGCCAAGCTGCAGACGGCGCGCTTCTATTTCGCCCGGCTGTTCCCGGAAACGCTGACGCTGATGCGCACGGCGCGGGCCGGCAGCAAGGTGTTGATGGACACCGACCTGGCGCTGGCCTGAAGCACGCAACCATGGACACAAGCACCATGTACAAGGAAATCGAAAGCCGCGGCGCGGCCGAGGCCGGTGCCGGCAAGGGGCAGCAGGCCGGCAACCGCTTCCAGGTCAGGAAGGTCGCCGTGCTCGGCGCCGGCGTGATGGGCGCGCAGATCGCCGCGCACCTGGTCAACGTCAAGGTGCCGGTCGTGCTGTTCGACCTGCCCGCCAAGCCCAAGGACGGGGCTTCAGCCCCGTTATCGTCCAAAAACGATATCGTCACCAAGGCGGTGGAAGGCCTGAAGAAGCTCAAACCTTCGCCGCTGGGCGTCAAGGAGGACGCGGCGCTGATCGTCCCGGCGAACTACGAAGAGCACATGGAGCAGCTCAAGGACTGCGACCTGATCATCGAGGCGATCGCCGAGCGCATGGACTGGAAGCTGGACCTGTACCGCCGGATCGCCCCCTTCGTCGCGCCGCACGCGATCGTCGCGTCCAACACCTCGGGGCTGTCGATCGTCAAGCTGTCCGAGGCGCTGCCGGAAGAAATCAAGCCGCGGTTCTGCGGCATCCACTTCTTCAACCCGCCGCGCTACATGTACCTGGTCGAGCTGATCGGCACGCCGGCCACGGATGCGCACATCCTCGACGACCTGGAGACCTTCGTCACCAGCGGGCTGGGCAAGGGCGTGGTCCGCGCCAAGGACACGCCGAACTTCATCGCCAACCGCGTCGGCATCGCCGGCATGCTGTCGACCATGCGCGAGGTCGAGAAGTTCGGCCTGGGCTACGACGTGGTCGACGACCTGACCGGCAAGAAGATGGGCCGCGCCAGCTCGGGCACCTTCCGCACCGCGGACATCGTGGGTCTGGACACCATGGCCCATGTGATCAAGACGCTGCAGGACACGCTGAGCCCGCAGACCGATCCGTTCTACGGCAGCTTTGGCACGCCGGAAGTGCTCAAGGTCCTGCTGGAAAAGGGCAACCTCGGACAGAAGGCCAAGGCCGGTTTCTACAAGAAGGCAGGCCGCGACGTCATGCGCTTCGACCTGGCCAGCGGCGATTACGTTCCCGCCGGCGAGAAGGCGGACGAAGTGTACGGCCGCATGCTGAAGAAGCCGGCGTCCGAGCGCCTGAAGCTGCTGCGCAACGCCGAAGGCGCGCAGGGGCAGTTCCTGTGGGCGATCCTGCGCAACGGTTTCCACTATGCCGCCGTGCACCTGGCGACCATCGCGCAGACGGCGCGCGACGTCGATTTCGCGCTGCGCTGGGGCTTCGGCATGAAGCAGGGCCCGTTCGAACTGTGGCAGGAGGCCGGCTGGCTGCAGGTCGCCGGCTGGATCAAGGAAGACATCGAAGCCGGGCGCGCGCTGTGCGATGCGCCGCTGCCCGACTGGGTGTTCGAGGGACCGGTGGCGCAGGCGGGCGGCGTGCACACACCCGAGGGCTCCTGGAACCCCACGAGCGGGAAGTTCGAGCCGCGCCGGCTGTTGCCGGTGCATGCGCGCCAGCTCTTTCCCGAGTCGGTCCTGGGAAGCCAGCCGGAGCGCTTCGAGACCGCGGGCAGGACCTTGCACGAGGACGACGCGATCCGCCTGTGGACGCAGGACGGCGAGGTCGTCATCGCGAGCATCAAGACCAAGATGCACGCGATCAGCCCGCAAGTGTGCGAGGGCCTGCAGCTGGCCGTCGACCTGGCCGAGAAGCAGTACCAGGGGCTGGTGATCTGGTCCGGCGACGATCCGTTCAGCGTCGGCGCAGACCTGCAGTCCATGCTCCCGGCCTTCATCGCGGTGGGCGTGAGCGCCATCGACGATGCCGAGCAGTTCATGCAGCAGACCATGCTGCGCATGCGTTATGCCAGCGTGCCCGTGGTCGCGGCGATCCGCGGCATGGCGCTCGGTGGCGGCTGCGAGATCGCGGTGCATTCGGCCCGGCGCGTGGCCGCGATGGAGAGCTACATCGGGCTGGTCGAAGTCGGCGTCGGCCTGGTCCCCGGCGCGGGCGGACTGACCTACATCGCGCGCCGCGCCGCCGAAGCGCAGGCGCGGTCCACCCACAAGGACCTGCTGCCGTTCCTGACCGAAGGCTTCACCGCCGCAGCGATGGCCAAGGTCGGCACCAGCGCGCTGGAGTCGCGCCAGCTGGGCTACCTGCTGGACGGCGATATCGTGGTGCCCAACAAGGACGAGCTGCTGTTCGTGGCCGTGGCCGAAGCGAAGGCGATGTTCACTGCGGGCTACCGTCCGCCGCACAAGCGCCAGTTCGCGGTCGCGGGCCGCAGCGGCAAGGCCACGATCCAGGGCCAGCTGGTGAACCTGCGCGACGGCGGCTTCGCCAGCCAGCACGATTTCCACATCGCCTCGCTGATCGCCCATGTGGTGACCGGCGGCGACGTGGACGCGGGCACCCTGGTGAGCGAGGAGTACCTGATGGCGCTGGAGCGCCGCGCGTTCTGCGAGCTGGTGCAGCACCCCAAGACGCAGGAGCGCATCCTGGGCATGCTGTCGACCGGCAAGCCGGTGAGGAATTGACCCACCCCCGAAGCGCCTTCGGCGCCTCCCCCTCAAGGGGGCGCCACCAGCGGCCCGGCAAAGCCGGTTCCGCGGTGGCCCCGTGCCGGTTTGATAGGCTGCGGGTGAACGCGAAACGTAACGGAGAAACGAATTGAACGTTCAACCCAACCGGATGCAGCGGCAACTCGGGCGCCTGAACGAGGTCCCCGAGTTCCTGCGCCCTTGGGCGCAGAGCATGGTGCTGCGCCGCGTCGTCCCCTTCACCGGTACCGCCGGGCTGGAGTTCGTCAGCCTGACGCCGGGACAGGTGGAAGTGGCCATCGCCAACCACAGGCGGGTGCAGAACCACATCGGCGGGGTGCACGCTTCGGCGATGAACCTGCTGGCCGAGACGGCCACCGGCATGGTCGTGGGCATGAACGTGCGCGACGAC
>JAMPXR010000196.1 GCA_023701085.1 Ramlibacter sp.
TCAATTCCGTGACGCGCGCCTTCAGTGCTTCGTCCTCCAGCGGCTTGAACTTGTTGAACAGCGGCGCGATGAAGGTCGGATAGATCAGGAGCAGCAGCAGGTTGAAGCTCATCCACACGGCCCAGGCCCAGAGCCACCAGAACTTTCCGGTCGCCGCCATGAGCCACAGGATCAGGGCGAGGATCGGCAGCCCGATCGCCGCGCCCAGCGCCGTGGACTTGGCCAGATCCGCCAGCCAGAGCTTGAGGCTCATCTTGTTGAAGCCGAAGCGCTCCTCGATCACGAAGGTCTGGTACAGGGTGAAGGGCAGGTCGAGCGCGCCGCTGACCACGGCGAAGACGGTTACCAACGCCAATTGCTGCGCCATGCCGCTGCCGATCCAGGCGAGCAGCATCCGGTTCAGGGCGTCCAGGCCGCCCAGCAGCGTCCAGCCCAGCAGCAGCGCCGCGCCGAAAGCCAGTTCCAGCAGTCCGAACCGCGTCTTGGTGATGGTGTAATCGGCCGCCTTCCGGTGCGCCGCCAGCGGCACCGTTTCGGCGAAGGCGGACGGCACCGCCTCGCGGTGCCGCGCCACGTAGCGGATCTGCCGCGATGCCAGCCAGAATTTCACGACGAGGCCGGCGAGCAGGAACGCGGCAAAAGCCAGGGTCAGCGAATAGGAAGCGGTCATCGGCGCCAAGTTTAGGTCATAGGCGACAATCGCAAGGATGTCCGAACCGCCAACCACAACCCCGGCAAGCCTTGCCAGAAACGACCAGAACCTGATCTGGATCGATTGCGAAATGACCGGTCTCGACCCCGAGGTCGACCGCATCATCGAGATCGCCGTCATCGTGACGGGCCCGGGCCTGCAGCCCAGGATCGAGGGTCCCGTGCTGGCGATCCACCAAAGCGACGAGCAGCTGGGCAGGATGGACTCCTGGAACAAGGGCACGCACGGGCGCAGCGGGCTGGTCGACAAGGTCAAGGCCTCGACGGTGACCGAAGCGCAGGCCGAACAGGAAGTCCTCGATTTCGTGGCGCGATACGTGCCCAAGTCGTCCGCGCCCCTGTGCGGCAACAGCATCGGCCAGGACCGGCGCTTCCTGGTCAAGTACATGCCGAAGCTGGAGGCGTTCTTCCATTACCGCAACATCGACGTGAGCACCTTGAAGGAGCTGGCCCGGCGCTGGCGGCCCGACGTGTACAACGCGTTCAAGAAGCAGCAGAAGCACACGGCGCTGGCGGACGTCCACGAGTCGATCGATGAGCTGGCGCATTACCGCGAGCGCTTCCTGAAGATGGAGCCGCCGCCCGGCCTTCCGCAAGATCCTTGATCTGTGCGATAATTAAAGGCTTGGCCGCATTGGCGGCCCTCGTGCATCTCCTTCACACACAGGCTCACCCGACAACAGCGCAACAGCGCTTTTCAGAGCCACCAGAGCCTTCGGGCCTGACGCGCGTTTGATGGTTGATGTTTTTTGACCATTGACGACAGCGCCGTTCCCTCGGGCGGCGCGTGCGTGTGAGCAACTCATGACCGACACTTTTGAAGTGCAGGGCGATTTCGTGCCTGCCGAATTCTCCAACGAGTCCTTTGGCTCGATGCCTGTGGCGCCAAACGGCTTCCTGAAAATGGGCCTCGCGCCCGAGCTGATCCGGGCGATCGAAGATTTGGGCTTCACCCAGCCCACGCCGGTGCAGGACGAGGTCATCCCGCTCGCCTTGCCGGTGGACGGCGATACGGCCGCATTCGTCGACCTGATGGTGTCCAGCCAGACCGGCAGCGGCAAGACCGCGGCGTTCCTGCTGCCCGTGCTGCACACGGTGCTGGGCCGGCAGGCGGCCGCCGCGGCACTGGAGCGCGCCGAGCACGAACGCGTGGCGGCCGAGGCCCTGGCGCGCGGCGAGCCCGCGCCCAAGCGCCCCAGGCGCAAGGACCCGACCCATCCGCGCAACTTCAAGCCCGCCACTCCTGCCGCGCTGATCCTGTGCCCCACGCGCGAACTCGCGCAGCAGGTGGCGCACGATGCCATCGACCTGGTCAAGCATTGCCGCGGGCTGCGGGTCGCCAACGTGGTGGGCGGGATGCCCTACCAGATGCAGATCGCCAAGCTGCAGAACGCCGATCTCGTGGTCGCCACCCCCGGCCGGCTGCTGGACTTGCAGCGCTCGATGCAGATCAAGCTGGAACAGGTGGAGTTCCTGGTCGTGGACGAAGGCGACCGCATGCTGGACCTCGGCTTCGCGGACGACCTGGCGGAGATCAACCAGCTGACGGCCGGGCGCAAGCAGACCATGATGTTCAGCGCCACGTTCGCGCCCCGCATCCAGCAGCTGGCCGCGCGCGTGATGCGCCAGCCCCGCAGGGTGCAGATCGACAACCCGCAGGAAAAGCACGCGAACATCAGGCAGGTGCTGTTCTGGGCCGATAACGCGCAACACAAGCGCAAGATGCTGGACCACTGGCTGCGCGACACCTCCATCAACCAGGCGATCGTTTTCGCGAGCACCCAGGTGGAATGCGACGGGCTGGCCAACGACCTGCAGCAGGCCGGCTTCGATGCCGTGGCGCTGCATGGCGCGCTGAACCAGGGGCTGCGCAATCGGCGCCTGATGGCGCTGCGCCAGGGACGCGTGCAGGTGCTGGTCGCGACCGATGTCGCCGCGCGCGGCATCGACGTGCCCACGATCAGCCACGTCTTCAACTTCGGCTTGCCGATGAAAGCCGAGGACTACACACACCGCATCGGCCGCACCGGCCGCGCCGGACGCGACGGACTGGCCGTGACCTTCGCCGAGTTCCGCGACCGGCGCAAGATCTTCGATATCGAGGGCTACACCCGGCAGCCGTTCAAGGCCGAAGTGATTCCCGGCATGGAGCCGCAGCAGCGGGCGCCCCAGGGTGGGCGGCCGCGGGGCGACTTCGCCGGGCGCGGGCGTGACGGCCAGTCTCGCGCTGCGAAGTTCAGCGGCAACCGCGGCGGCTCGGGCTTCGGCGGCGGCTTCAGCCATGAGCGCAAGGGCGGCTTCGACGACCGCAAGGGCGGCTTCGACGACCGCATGGGCGGTGCGCGCAGCGACGGATTCGGTGTGCGGCGCGACCCAGCCGAGCGCAAGTCCGGGTTCTCGAAGCCCGCGCGACCCGGCAACGGCGGCAAGGTTTTCGTTCCGCGCGACATCAAGAAGCGGCCGTACAAGCGCGCGAACTGATCAGCGCGCGGTCCTTGGGCCGACTGGCGCGTCCGCGGCGTGCAAACGCCCGATTTCGGGCCAGCGCCGGTGCAGCAGGAACCAGGACGCCAGGCCCACGCTCATCATCAGCAGCGACGTGAGCGCGAGCGCGCGCGTGGAATGCATCACGAGCGGCGCGATGGCGCCGGCCACCAGGCCGTTGGCGGTCGACCCGATGACGGCCTGCAGCGAGGAGGCGAGGCCGCGGCGCTCCGGGTGCAGATCCAGCACCAAGAGCGTGACGACCGGCACCATCAGCGCCCAGCCGAAGGAGAACACCGCGATCGGCAGCAGCGCCCACGCGGCACTGGGCGTGAACAGGAAATTGGCCGCGACGTTGGCCAGCGACACGACCACCATGATCTGGAAGCCGTGCCGGATCTGCCGGCGCGGCGAGATTTTTCCGGCCAGCCGCCCGCTGATCCAGGCGCCGCCCATGATGCCCGCGATGGTCAGCAGGAAGAACCAGAAGAACTCGGTGGGCGCCAGCCCGAGATGGTCGCCCAGGAACGCGGGCGCGGCCAGCACGTACAGGAACATGCCGTTGAACGGAACGCCGCTGGCCAGCGCGAGCAGCAGGAAGCGCGGACTGGACCCGAGCTGCCAGTAGCCCTGCATCAGGTTGCGCATGTTGAAGGGCTGCCGCAGCGTCACGTGCAATGTCTCGGGCAGCAGCCGGAAGTTCGCGATCCAGAGCACCACGCCCACGCCCGTGAGAAACCAGAAGATGCTGTGCCAGCCGGTGTGGACGAACAGCCAGCCGCCAACGATGGGCGCGACGGCCGGCGCCACGCCGAAGTAGATCGTGACCTGGCTCATCACCTGTTGCGCCTGCGCCTGCGGGAACATGTCGCGGATCACCGCGCGCGACACCACGATGCCCGCGCCGGTGGACAGGCCCTGCAGGCCCCGGAAGAAGACCAGCTGGCCGATGCTCTGCGACAGGGCGCAGCCCGCCGAGGCGAAGGCGAACACGGCGATACCCCAGAGGATGACGGGCCGCCGCCCGAAGCTGTCGGCCAGCGCGCCGTGGAACAGGTTCATGAACGCGAAGCCGAAGAGGTAGGCCGACAGCGTCTGCTGCATCTCCACCGGACCGGCGCCCAGCGCACGGGCAATGCCCGAGAACGCCGGGATGTAGGTGTCGATGGAGAACGGCCCCAGCATGCCGAGCACGGCCAGCAGGACGGCGAGGGCCCAGCGCGGGGCACGCCAGAGTTGATCGGCTTCGGGATTCACGAAGGGTCGAGTCTAGTGGGTTCCCGACCATCGCGCCCGAACGAGGTCTGGCTTGCCGCGTGCCGCGCGCATTCGGCAGGGCCGGCCTCAGAAGCGGCCTTGAATGCCCCCGAGGAACGAGCCCTTCAGGTCGATTTGCGGCCGCGACTGCGCGGCCTCGCTGGTCCAGTCGATGGTGCCCTTGAAATCGCCCTGGCCGAACAGCCCCAGCTGCGGCACCGCGGAGCCGGGCCTGGAGATCAGCTTGAGCACGTAGCGGGCGTTGACAGCGCCTCCCACCGCGAACTCGACCGGGGGGCCGATCGACTTGAGGTCGAACACCGGCTTGACGCCCCACTGGAAGCCGAAGGTCATGGGCGACACCGGGTCCAGGTTGAGCGGCCCGACTTTCTTCACGGGCGTCGGCACGGCGCCGATGATGGCTCCCCGGAACGGAAAGGTCGGGGGCAGGTGATCCAGCAGCCGCATGATCTCCACGAAGCTGGCCGTCGCCGGGTCCACCGGGTCGTTGCGTACCGGCGCGGTCAACACAAACGTCACGGTCTGGCCCACCGGCGTCAGCGCCGGAACCCGCGAGAACGAGTCGGGTGGCAGGAAGAACGGCGTCACCCGCGGCGGCGTGAGGGGCGGCAGCACCAAGGGAGGAATCAGCCGTGGCGGCTGCAGCCCGTGGCGCGGGCCGCCCGCTGCAAATGACTGCTGCGGCGCCAGCGCCAGCGTGATGGGCAGCAGCTCCTCCTCGAAGAGCTTGGCCATCGTGACCGGGCCCACGATGCCGTCCGCTTTCAGGTGGTTCGACTTCTGGAACTCCACCACCCGCGCGTGCGTGAGCGGCCCGAAGATGCCATCCACGGCCAATGGGGCCAGGCGGCGGATGTGGAAGTTCAGCACGTCCTGGACGGCGCGCACATCGGCGCCCTGGGTGCCCTGCCTGATCAACCGACCCATGGAGATACCTCCGTCGTGTGACCCGATGGCCCGACGATAGGTCGGGAAATGAGATTCTAAGGATTGGCCTGCCGATGAGGACA
>JAMPXR010000197.1 GCA_023701085.1 Ramlibacter sp.
GCCCGCGACAGCTCGCGCGGCCGCGAACGCGAATCGCGGTAAGGGAAGACGGAGATGAACAGAATCGGTTTCATGGTCACGTCGGCGCTGGTGGCGCTGGCGCTGCTCAGCTCGATGCTCTTCGTGGTCGACCAGCGCCAGTTCGGCGTGGTGTTCGCGCTGGGCCAGATCAAGGAGGTCATCACCCAGCCGGGGCTGAACTTCAAGCTGCCGCCGCCGTTCCAGAACGTGTCCTACATCGACAAGCGACTGCTGACGCTGGACAGTCCCGACACGGAACCGATGCTGACGCTGGAAAAGCAGCGCGTCGTCATCGACTGGTTCGTGCGCTGGCGCATCATCGATCCGTCCCAGTACATCCGCAACGTCGGGCTGGACGAGGCCGCGGGCGCCAACCAGCTCAACCGCGTGGTGCGCAACGCGTTCCAGGAGGAGATCAACCGGCGCACCGTGCGCGAGCTGCTGGCCGGCAAGCGCGAACAGCTGATGACCGACGTCAAGCGGGAGGTGCTCGAGGTGGTCAAGGGCGCCAAGCCCTGGGGCGTGGACGTGATCGACGTGCGCATCACGCGCGTGGACTATGTGGAGGCGATCACCGAATCGGTGTACCGCCGCATGGAGGCCGAACGCAAGCGGGTCGCCAACGAGCTGCGCTCGACGGGCGGGGCCGAGGGCGAGAAGATCCGCGCCGATGCCGACCGCCAGCGCGAAGTGACCGTGGCCAATGCCTATCGCGATGCGCAGAAGGTCAAGGGCGATGGCGACGCGCAGGCCGCGGCGATCTACGGCGACGCGTTTGGCCGCGACCCGCAGTTCGCGCAGTTCTATCGCAGCCTGGAGGCCTACCGGGCCAGCATCGGCCGCAAGGGTGACGTGCTGGTGCTCGATCCCAACAGCTCGGACTTCTTCAAGGCCTTCCGCGGCGGCGGCTCGGGCGCGGCCGCGCCCGCCAAGAAATAAAGTTGGACGGCAACACCTTCTGGGCCGCGCTGGCGCTCGTGCTGGTGTTCGAGGGCCTGCTGCCCTTCGTCTCGCCCGGCGGATGGCGTCACACGTTCCAGCGCCTGCTGCAATTGCGCGACGGCCAGCTGCGCTTCTTCGGCTTGTGCAGCATCCTGGTCGGCCTGCTGCTGCTCTGGATCGTCGCCTGATCGCAAGCGGACCGTCGCACGCGCGGGGCGCGACGGTGATGTTCCTGCCCCACGCGCGAGGCCGGTAAAATACCGTTTTTAACAGCTTCCCCCACCATGTCCGCCTGGGTCCTGCCGGATCACATCGCCGATGTATTGCCTTCCGAGGCCCGGCACATCGAAGAAATCCGACGCGAATTGCTCGATACGGCCCGCGGCTACGGCTACGAGCTGGTGATGCCCCCGCTGCTGGAGCACCTGGAGTCGCTGCTCACCGGCACCGGCGAGGCACTGGACCTGCAAACCTTCAAGCTGGTGGACCAGCTCTCGGGCCGCATGATGGGCCTGCGGGCCGACACCACGCCCCAGGTCGCGCGCATCGACGCGCACCTGCTCAATCGCCAGGGCGTGGCGCGCCTGTGCTATTGCGGCCCGGTGCTGCACACACGGCCGGATCGCCCGCACGCCACGCGCGAGCCCCTGCAGTTCGGCGCGGAGATCTATGGCCATGCCGGCCTCGAAGCCGACCTGGAGGCGCTGCTGCTGGCGCTGGACTGCTTGAGGGCGAGCCGCGTCGGCGCAGTGACGGTGGACATGGCCGATGCGCGCATCGTGCGTTCACTGCTCAGCGGCGTGCCGGTGGACGCGTCCGTGCTGGCGCGGGTGCACGCGGCCCTCGCCACCAAGGACGCGAGCGAGCTGCGCGCGCTCACGGCGACCTTTCCCGCCGCGGCGCGCGAAGGCCTGCTCGCGCTGGTGTCGCTGTATGGCGACGCCAAGGTGCTGGACGAGGCGGAAAAGGCCCTGCCGACCAGCGCCGCGCTGCGCGAGGCGCTGGCCAACCTGAAATGGCTGGCCGGCCATCTGCAGGGCGCCAGGGTCAGCTTCGACCTGGCGGACCTGCGCGGCTACGCGTACTACAGCGGCGCGCGCTTCGCCGTCTACACGCCCGGCGCCAGCGACGCGCTGGTGCGCGGGGGGCGCTACGACGAGGTGGGCGCGGTGTTCGGCCGCAACCGGCCGGCCGTGGGCTTCAGCGTGGACGTCAAGGAGCTGGTCGCCGTGGTGGCCAAGCCGCCGCTGAAGGCGGCCATCCGCGCGCCCTGGATGGACAGCGGCAGCGACGCCGCCGGGTTGCGCGCCGCGATCGCCGCGCTGCGCGGCGGCGGCGAAACGGTGGTCTGCATCCTGCCCGGCCACGAGAGCGAAGTCGAGGAATTCCAGTGCGACCGCGAGCTGGCCTTGGCCGGCGGTCGCTGGGTCGTCAAGGCGATCTGAACCCATTTCATCCTTTTCCGGAACTCAAATGACAAAGACGAAGGGCCGCAACGTGGTCGTGGTCGGCACCCAGTGGGGTGACGAAGGCAAGGGCAAGCTGGTGGACTGGCTCACCGAAATGGCGCAGGGCGTGGTGCGCTTCCAGGGCGGCCACAACGCCGGCCACACGCTGGTGATCAACGGCGTGAAGACGGCGCTGCACATCGTGCCCAGCGGCATCATGCGGCCCAACGTCAGGTGCTACATCGGCAACGGCGTCGTGCTGTCGGCGGCCAAGCTCTTCGAGGAGATCGAGGGCCTGGAAAAGGCCGGCGTGGAAGTGCGTTCGCGCCTTCGCATCAGCGAGGCCTGCCCGCTGATCCTGCCGTTCCACGCGGCGCTGGACATCGCACGCGAAAACCTGCGCGAGCAGGGCGGCAGCGAAAAAATCGGCACCACGGGGCGCGGCATCGGCCCGGCCTACGAAGACAAGATCGCGCGCCGGGCGCTGCGCGTGCAGGACCTCAAGCACCCGCAGCGCTTCGCCGAAAAGCTCAAGGTCCTGCTGGACCTGCACAACTTCGTGCTCACCAAATACCTGAACGCCAAGCCGGTGGACTACCAGGCCGTGTTCGACGAGTCGATGAAGCACGGCGAGCTGATGAAGCCCATGATGGCCGACGTCTCGCGCGAACTCAACGAGGCCCACCTGCACGGCGACAACCTGCTGTTCGAAGGCGCGCAGGGCACGCTGCTGGACGTGGACCACGGCACCTATCCCTACGTGACCTCCAGCAACTGCGTCGCCGGCAACGCCGCGGCCGGCGCGGGCATCGGCCCGGGCATGCTGCATTACATCCTGGGCATCACCAAGGCCTACTGCACGCGCGTGGGCGGCGGGCCGTTCCCCACCGAGCTGGACTGGGCGACGCCCGGCACGGTCGGCTATCACCTGTCCACCGTGGGCGCCGAGAAGGGCGTGACGACCGGGCGCAGCCGGCGTTGTGGCTGGTTCGACGCGGCCCTGCTCAAGCGCAGCGCCCAGGTCAATGGCCTGTCGGGCCTGTGCATCACCAAACTCGACGTGCTGGACGGCGTCAAGGAGCTGCAGCTGTGCACGGGCTACGAGCTCGACGGCGAGCATATCGACATCCTGCCCATGGGCGCCGACGAGATCGCGCGCTGCAAGCCGCTGTACGAGACCATCGAAGGCTGGAGCGAGAGCACCGTCGGCGTCACCGAGTACGACAGCCTGCCGGTCAACGCACGGCTGTACCTGCAGCGCATCGAGCAGGTCACGGGCGTGCCGATCGACATGATCTCCACCGGGCCCGACCGCGACCAGACGATCATGATGCACCACCCGTATCTGCCGAAATAAGACCCGAGGAGCCCGCGCATGTTGACGGAAGACGGCAAGCACCTTTACGTGAGCTATGACGAATACCACAACCTGATCGAGAAGCTCGCGATCAAGGTGCACCAGTCGGGGTGGCGGTTCGACACCATCCTGTGCCTGGCGCGCGGCGGCATGCGCCCCGGGGACATCCTCTCGCGCATCTTCGACAAGCCGCTGGCGATCATGTCCACCAGCTCCTATCGCGCCGAAGCCGGCACGGTGCAGGGCCACCTGGACATCGCGCGCTACATCACCACGCCCAAGGGCGAGATCGCGGGCAAGGTGCTGCTGGTGGACGACCTCGCCGACTCCGGCCACACGCTGCACGCCGTGATCGAGATGCTGCGCACCAGCTACAAGCCGATCACCGAGCTGCGCAGCGCGGTGATCTGGACCAAGGGCCTGTCGAAATTCAGCCCCGACTACTCCGTGGAATTCCTGCCCACCAACCCCTGGATCCATCAGCCGTTCGAAACCTATGACAGCATGGGGGCGGACAAGCTGCTGGAGAAGTGGAAGGTCTAGCGCTGCTACCGCCCGCGCGGCGGCGCGGTACCATGGCCGGATGAGCAAACCGATCACCGAACTGATCCATCATCCCTACGTTCCGCCCGCCGGCTTCGGCGCTCCGCAACCGGGCGTTTTCAAGGCCTCCACCGTTTTCTTTCCCAACGTCGCAGCCCTGCGCTCGCGCGACTGGAGAAACAAGGCCGGCTACACCTACGGCCTGCACGGGACGCCGACCACGTTCATGCTGGAAGAGCGGATCGCCGCGCTGGAAGGTGGCAAGCACTGCATCCTGATGCCCAGCGGCCTGGCGGCGATCGCGAACGTCAACATGGCGCTGCTCAAGGCGGGCGATGAAGTCCTGATTCCCGACAATGCCTACGGCCCGACCAAGGCGCTGGCCGACGGCGAGTTGAAGCACTGGGGTATCTCGCACCAGCTGTACGACGCGATGAAGCCCGAGGATCTGCGTTCGCGCATCGGACCGAAGACGAAGCTGGTCTGGCTGGAAGCGCCGGGGTCCGTGACCATGGAGTTCCCGCCGCTGGCCGAATTGGCCGCGGTATGTCGCGAACGCCGCATCACGACCGCGTTGGACAATACCTGGGGCGCCGGGCTCGCCTTCAACGGCTTCGACCTCGGCGAGGGCGAGCGGCGCACCGCGGGCAGCGGAGCGGACATCGTGGTGCATGCGCTGACCAAGTACCCCAGCGGCGGCGGCGACGTCCTCATGGGGAGCATCGTCACGCGAGACGACGCGCTCAATCTCGAACTCAAGCTCACCCACATGCGGCTCGGCTGGGGAGTCGGGGGCAACGACGCGGAGGCGCTGCTGCGCGCGCTGCCCAGCCTGCCGCTGCGCTACCGCGCGCAGGACGCCGCCGCGCGGCAGCTGGCCCAATGGCTCTCGTCGCGCGCGGAAGTCGCGCAACTGCTGCATCCGGCCTTCGAAAGTTCGCCGGGGCACGAGCACTGGCGCGCGCTGTGCGGCGCCAACGCGCAGGGCAGCGGGATCGATGCAGGCGGCGCCGCGGCCGGCTTGTTTTCCCTTGTCTTCGATCCTCGCTTCAGTGTCGCGAAGGTCGATGCCTTCTGCGATGCGCTCAAGCTGTTCAAGCTCGGCTATTCCTGGGGCGGGCCGGTGAGCCTGGTGGTTCCGTACGACATCGCTTCCATGCGCAGCGCGC
>JAMPXR010000198.1 GCA_023701085.1 Ramlibacter sp.
AGTTGAATGCCGGAATCGGCACGAGACAATTCTTGGAGACGGCTCTGACCCTGCTCTGACGCGAAACCAACATGTTCTTGCGCCAAACCAACGGGGGCTTGCGCGAAACTGAACACGCTCTGACGATTTAGGGTGAAACCCGCAAGCGCTGTTTCACCATGCGATGAACAGCCCGACAGCCTTGCGAGTCAGCTCTTTGCGCGCGACACGCCGGCCGGCACTTGCCGCGCCGCTTCCCAGGCCCCGCCCACGAACCAGGCATCGCCTTCGAGCCAGGCGCGCAGCATCGGCAGCGCATCGAAGCCCCAGAACAACTTGTCGTCCACCGCGAAGCTGGGCACGCCGAACACGCCGCGCGCGATGGCTTCGTCGGTGTTGGCCTTGAGTTCGGCTTTCACGTCTTCGCCCGCGGGCTCACGCGGCGGCTGCAGCGTCTGCTTCAAGGCCCCGAGGCGGCCGATGTCAGTGGCATCCGCCCCGCCGCGCCAGACATGACGGAAGATGGTCTCGCACACCTGCCGGTTCGCCAGGCCCGGCCCGAAGACTTTCAGCGAGTCCGGCCCCGCGCAGGCCAGGGCCAGGCGCAGCAGCGGCAGCGGATTGAAAGGATGCGCGGCCGGCATCTGCATGGGAATGCGATGGCTGTGCGCCAGCCACAGCACCTGCCGGTAGGTCCAGTCGCGCTTGGGGGCGATCTCGGCGGGGCCGAGTTGCCCATGGTGCTTGAGCAGGCCGGCAAACAGCACCGGCCGGTAGTCGATGCCGTAGCTCAGACCGAGCAGCGCCTCGGGCAGCTTCTCGAAAGCCAGATAGGCGTAGGGCGAAAGAAAATCCAGGTAGAAGGTGATCTGCTTCATGCGCGCTCCCGGCGCTCGTCCATGCCGTGTGCCAGCCGCGGTCCCTCTGCCGCCGTCCGGGCCCGCGCGGCGATCGCGCGCCATACCGCGCGTTTGCCCGCGTCATCCATGCGCGACCAGTCCGCGATCTCCTGCAGCGTGCGAAAGCAGCCTTCGCACCATTGCGTGCGCGGATCCATGCGGCAGATCGACACGCAGGGCGACGGCAGCTCGGGAAGATCGTCCGCGCACACCTGCCGTGCGCGCTCGACGAGGCGTCGCGCGGCACCCATCAACCGTTCGCCTGCTGCTGCACCACGTCCGCCACCGGCGCGCCGGTCAGCCGCTCCAGATCCTGCGGCCGCAGCTTGAAGACGCCGTGCGGATGGCCTGCGGCGGCCCAGATCTCGTCGAACCGGAACAGCTCGCGGTCGATCAGCGTCACCGGCGGCTGCGTGTGCGCCACGGGCGAGACGCCGCCGATGGAATAGCCGGTACGGCTCTTCACGAAATCGGCGTCGGCGCGGCCCAGTGCCGCGCCCTGTCCGATCAGCGCCGCGACTTTCTTTTCGTCCACCCGGCGGTCGCCCGAGGTGATGACCAGCACCGCCGCGTCGTCCGACTTGCGCCGGAAGATGATGCTCTTGGCGATCTGGCCGACCACGATGCCCAGCTGGTCGGCCGCCTGCTGCGCCGTGCGCGCCGCGTCGTCCAGCATCAGCGGCGAATGCGGATGGCCGCGCTCGCGCAGCGCCCGGGCGACGCGGTGCACGCCCTCGGGCCAGCGCGCCTCGTTTGGCTCCGGGCGGGCCTCCAGGCTCTCGTTCATCCCTGCCTCTTGCTCAGGATGGCCGTGGCGGCGCGCGAATTGGGCTTGCGCTTCAGGTAATCGCTGATGTACTTGCCGGCATCGATCAGCTTGTCCAGGTCGATACCCGTCTCAATGCCCAGGCCGTGCAGCAGGTAGACCACGTCCTCGGTGGCCACGTTGCCGGTGGCGCCCTTGGCGAAGGGACAGCCGCCCAGGCCCGCGACCGAGGTGTCGTACTGCCAGATGCCCATCTGCAGCGTCGCCAGGGTGTTAGCCAGCGCCTGTCCGTAGGTGTCGTGGAAGTGGCCGGAGACGTCGTCCAGCGCGAAGTGCCTCAGGGCGGCCTCCATCGCGCGCTGCGCCTTCAGCGGCGTGCCGACGCCGATGGTGTCGGCCACGCCCACGTGCTGCACGCCGATCTCCTTCATCAGGCGGGCCACCAGCTCCACGCGCTCCGGCGCGATCTCGCCCTCGTAGGGGCAGCCCAGCGCGACCGAGATCGCGCCGCGCACATGGATGCCCCTGGCCCGTGCCGCCTCGACCACCGGCGCGAAGCGCTCGATGCTCTCGGCGATCGAGCAGTTGATGTTGCGCCGGCTGAACGCCTCACTGGCCGCGCCGAACACCACGATCTCGTCCGGCCGGCTCGCCAGGGCCGCCTCGAAGCCCTTCATGTTGGGCGTCAGCACCGAATAGCGCACGCCCGGCTTGCGCGCGATGCCCGCCATCACCTCGGCGTTGTCGGCCATCTGCGGCACCCATTTGGGCGACACGAAGCTGGTGACCTCGATCTCCTGGAGGCCCGCCTCCTGCAGGCGCTCAACCAGTCCGATCTTCACCTCGGCGGGGACCGGCTCCTTTTCATTCTGCAGGCCGTCGCGCGGGCCCACGTCCACGAGTTTGACTTTGCTGGGAAATTTCATAAGCGTCCTCACTTTCCTAGTATCCACGCTCCAGGTCAACCACGCCGGCAATGGGCTCTCCGCGCCCGAGCGCGAGGATCTTCCCGGCGATCTGCGCGATGCTCTCGTCGCGCAGGGTGCGCGCCGAGGTGTGCGGCGTGACGGTGATCCGGGGGTGGCGCCAGAACGGATGCTGCGGCGGCAGCGGCTCGGTGCGGAACACGTCCAGCGTGGCACCGGCCAGCCGGCCACTGTCCAGCAGCGCGATGAGGTCTTCGTCCACCAGGTGCGCGCCGCGCGCCACGTTGATCACGTAGCCGCCCGGCAGCAGGCGCGACAGGTGGTCCGCGTTCATGATTCCTTCCGTCTCGGGCGTGAGCGGCAGCAGGCACACCAGGATGCGGCTGCGCTCCAGGAAATCGCCAAACTGCTCGCGGCCCGCATAGCAGCGTATGCCGGGCACGTCCCGCGGCGTGCGGCTCCAACCCAGGACCGGGAACTCGAAATGCGCCAGGGCCCGAGCGACACGCTGGCCCAGGACGCCCAGCCCCATGACGCCCACCGGGAAATCGCTCCGCTCATGCGGCCGCCGGAACGACCAGAGCCCCTGCCGCACGTCGGCGTCGTAGGCATCGAGTTCGCGGAAATGGCGGATCGCCGCATGACAGACGTACTCGGCCATCTGCACGGCCATGCCGCCGTCGTCGATGCGCACCACCAGGGCCCCGGCCGGCACGGCCAGCTTCAGCAGCGCGTCCACGCCGGCGCCTATGGCAAAAATCCCCTTGAGGCGCGGCTGCTCGTCGAGGAAGCGCTGCGGCGGCGCCCAGACCACCGCGTGATCGGCCTGCGGCGCGCCGGGTTGCCATTCCTCCACGGTCGCCTGCGGCAACGCGGCGCGCAGCCCCTGCAGCCAGGGCGCGGCCTCGACGTTGGCGCAGCAAAATGAAATGCGCATGGGCTATTGTGTCCCCGCCGTGCGGCCCGCCGATGCCGGGCGCCTCAGGCCGGCGCCTGCAGGGTCAGCAGCTCGGCGCCTTCCACGACCTGGTCACCCGGCGTGAACAGGATCTCGGCGACCACGCCGTCGCCCGGCGCGACGATGGTGTGCTCCATCTTCATCGCCTCCATCACCGCCAGCGCCTGGCCCTTGCTGACCTGGTCGCCCGCCTTGACGGCGAACGACAGCACCTTGCCCGGCATCGGCGCGGTGAGCCGGCCCGCTTCGGCATGCACCTCGCCGGCGTGGGCCAGCTGGTCGATCGCCAGGATCCGGGTGGCGCCGCGCGCGCAGAACACATGGTCGTTCTCGCCGTCGGTGTAGACGCTGGCCAGCAGGCGCCGGCCGGCGAAGTCCAGGTCGATGCCGCGCGGCGTGGCGTCGAACGTGAGCATGCCGCTCACATTGCCGACCGTGAGCTTGAGCGCGCCGTCGTGCAGGTAGGCCAGCTCGGCCTGCGCGGATTCGCCGCCGAATTCGAACGCGAAGCGGCGCAGCGCCACGCCGTGCGAGCGCCAGCCGTCGCGCCGGCTGAAGGGATCGACACCCTCGGCCGCCTTTTCCTGGATCAGGGCCTGCGCCACCGCGGCGGCGGCCGCCAGCGGCAGGCCGACCGGCTCCTGCTTGAACAGCAGCGCCTGCTCGCGCCCGATCAGGTGCGTGTCCAGGTCGGCCTGCGCGAACGAAGGGCTGCGCAGCACGTAACGCAGGAACTGCACGTTGGTGGCAAGGCCCACGATGTGCGTCTGCGCCAGCGCCTGGTCCAGCCGCGCCAGTGCCTGTTCGCGCGTGGCGCCGTGCACGATGAGCTTGGCGATCATCGGGTCGTAGAACGGCGAGATCGCGTCGCCCTCGCGAACGCCGTCGTCGATGCGCACCGCGGCATCGGCGCGCTCGAAGCTGGTGCAGGCCGGCTTGCGGTACACCCGCAGCGTGCCGGTGGACGGCAGGAAGCCGTTGTCCGGGTTCTCCGCGGAGATCCGCGCCTCGATCGCATGGCCCAGGATCTTCAGCTCGTCCTGCTGCAGCGGCAGCGGCTCGCCCGCGGCCACGCGAAGCTGCCACTCCACCAGGTCCAGCCCGGTGATCGCCTCGGTCACCGGGTGCTCCACCTGCAGGCGCGTGTTCATCTCCATGAAGAAGAAGCTGTTGGCCCCCACGCTCCCCGCTTCGCGAGGTTCGCTGCCCCCCGAGGGGGCTGTCCCGCCTTGGGACGGCCCGGCGGCGGGACTCATCTCGCCGCCATGCGGCTGCTCCACGATGAACTCCACCGTGCCGGCGCCGACGTAGTTCACGGCCCGGGCCGCCGCCACCGCCGCCGCGCCCATGCGCCGGCGCACCGCTTCGGTCATGCCCGGCGCGGGCGCTTCCTCCAGCACCTTCTGGTGGCGCCGCTGCACCGAGCAGTCGCGCTCGAACAGGTACACATAGTTGCCCTGCGTGTCGCCGAATACCTGGATCTCGATATGGCGCGGTCTGTGCACATACCTTTCGACCAGCACCGTGTCGTCGCCGAAGCTGCTGGCCGCTTCGCGCTGGCACGACGCGAGCGCGGCCTCGAAATCCGCGGCGCGCTCCACCACACGCATGCCCTTGCCGCCGCCGCCCGCGCTGGCCTTGATCAGCACCGGGTAGCCGATGCGCTGCGCTTCGCGCGCCAGCAGCGCCGGGGCCTGGTCCGCGCCGTGGTAGCCCGGCACCAGCGGCACGCCGGCTTTTTCCATCAGCTGCTTGGATTCGGCCTTCAATCCCATGGCGAGGATCGCCGACGCCGGCGGCCCGATGAACACCAGCCCGGCCTGGGCGCAGGCACGCGCGAAGGCCTCGTTCTCGCTGAGGAAGCCATAGCCCGGATGGATGGCCTGCGCGCCCGTCGCCTTGGCCGCCTCGATGATGCGTTCCCAGCG
>JAMPXR010000199.1 GCA_023701085.1 Ramlibacter sp.
AAGAAGGCACCGGCCAAGAAGGCCGTCGCCAAGAAGGCACCGGCCAAGAAGGCCGCGCCGGCGAAGAAGGCCGCCGCGAAGAAGGCTCCCGCCAAGAAGCGCACGCCGAACGCGGCGTTCATGAAGGCCTTGACGCCCAGCCCGCAATTGGCGGCCGTGGTCGGCGCCGCTCCGCTGCCCCGCACCGAAGTCGTGAGCAAGCTGTGGACCTACATCAAGAAGAACAAGCTGCAGGACTCGGTCAACAAGCGCATGGTCAACGCCGACGCGAAGCTGAAGGAAATCTTCGGCAAGGCGCAGGTCTCGATGTTCGAGATGGCCGGCCTGATCGGCAAGCACGTCAAGTAATCTTCGATCCGCGCAGGAAGTTCTCCAGGGAGCCGGCTCGATGCCGGCGACCGAGACCGGGAAAGGGCCGCTCACGCGGCCCTTTCATTTTTCCCCTGTGCCCTTCCCTATGTCCTTGTTTGGGCACTCGCCCGGATCGCGCTCAGACTGGCCCGCGTGGTGATCACCTCGGGCTCCAGCATGACCTCGATCAGCGTGCCTCCCTGGCGCGCCAGCGCCGCCAGCAGCTCCGGCTCGAACTGCGCCGTGCGCTCGATGCGCACGCCGGCATAGCCGTACGCCCGCGCCAGCGCGGCGAAGTCGGTCCCGCCCAGCTCGCTGCCGCTGACGTGCCCTGGAAAGTCCCGCTCCTGATGCATCCGGATGGTTCCGTACATGCCGTTGTTGAGGAGCACCACGATGCTCTTGGCGCCATGTTGCGCGGCGGTGGCGAGCTCCTGGCCGGTCATCAGGAAGTCGCCGTCGCCGGCCATCGTCAGGACGGTGCGTCCGCTGACCAGGTTGGCCGCGATGCCGGCCGGCACGCCGTAGCCCATGGCGCCCACGGTCGGCGCCAGTTGCGTCTTGTGCCCGGCGGCCAGGCCGTGGTGCTTGAAGTAGCGGTGCACCCAGCTCGCGAAGTTGCCCGCGCCGTTGGTGAGCACGGCATCCGCCGGCAGGTGTTTCTTGAGCACCGCGACGACGGCCGGCATGTCGACCACGCCGCGCGCCGTGTCGCCCTCCAGGCCCGGCAGCGGCTGCGGCGCCAGGTTGGCTTCGTAGTCGGCGTGCGCGGCCTGGGTCCAGTCACCCCAGGGCAGGTCCGGCGGCGGCGCGAGCGCCTCCAGCGCCGGCGCGGCCGCATTCATGGTCGCGTTGATCGCCACATCCGCCTGGTACACCCGATTGAGTTCCTCGGCGCTGGCGTGGATGTGTACCAGCTTCTGCGCGGACCGGGGCGCCTGCAGCAGCGTGTAGCCGCCGGTCGTCATTTCGCCCAGCCGGGGCCCGATCGCCAGCACCAGGTCACTGTCCTTCACGCGCGCCGCCAGCCGCGGGTTCACGCCGATGCCGATGTCGCCGGCGTACAGCGGGTGGTGATTGTCGAAGGTGTCCTGGAAACGGAAGGCGTTGCCCACCGGCAGCTTCCAGTTCTGCGCAAAGCGCTGCAGCGCCTGCGCGGCCTGCACGGTCCAGCCCCCGCCTCCGGCGATCACGAAAGGCCTGCGCGCCTGCAGCAGCAGCGCGCGCACGCGATCCAGGGACGCTGGATCGACCCAGGCCTGCGCCGGCTCCACGCGCGGCAGCGGCAGCGCCTGCGTGCGGCGCGCCAGCATGTCCTCCGGCAGCACCACCACGACCGGGCCGGGCCGCCCGTTCAGGGCCGTGGCGAAGGCGCGCGCCACGTATTCGGGAATGCGGTCGGGTTCTTCGATGCGCTCGACGCGCTTGGCCATGCCTTTGGTGCTCGGTCCGAAGAAACTGGTGTACTCGACCTCCTGGAAGGCCTCACGGTCGCGCTGGTCGCTGGCCACGTCTCCGACGAACAGCACCATCGGGGTGGAATCCTGGAAAGCGGTGTGGACGCCGATGGCCGCGTTCGTCGCGCCGGGACCACGGGTGACGAAGCACACGCCTGGGCGGCCGGTCAGCCTGCCGTGCGCTTCGGCCATGAAGGCCGCGCCGCCCTCCTGGCGATTGACGATGAAACGGATCCGGTCGCGCCACGCATGGAAGCCGTCGAGCACCGCGAGATAGCTTTCCCCGGGCACGCCGAACACATGGGTGACGCCCTGGGCGAGCAGGCATTCGACCAGCAGATGGCCGGCGATCCGGGAAGTGGCGGCGGTCGACATTGGGTTTGACTTTATTAACCAGTCGGTGAATTGTTTCGCGATGACGAGAGAGCTCGTTCCTGGCACGGAAGAGCGCCAGCGCGATGCCGACCGCTCCCGGGCCACCATCTTAGCCGCCGCGCGCGGCGAGTTCGCGCAGTGCGGGCTCGACGGCGCGCGCATGGATCGCATCGCGGAGCGCGCCGGGTTGACCAAGCGCCTGATCTACTGCTACTTCGAGGACAAGGAGAAGCTGTTCCAGGCCGTGCTGGAACAGGCATACCGCGACATCCGCGAGGAGGAACGACGGCCGCACCTGCTCGACCTCGAACCCGCCGACGCGGTGCGGCGTCTGATCGAGTTCACCTGGACCTGCTATCTGGCGCACCGCAAGGGACCAGCGCGTCCTCTAATTCACCATGTAGTTGATTGAAGCCCCACGCGGACGAACCCGTGCAATGGCACGGGCATGTGGGGGATGGCGAAACGCCGCCGCCCGGTTCGTGCCGGAAGGCGGCCGCGGCGCGTGCTCAGGCCTTGGCCGCCGCCACCTGCAAGCCTGGCCGCGCGGTGCTCGCGCCGGTGGTCCGGCTGGTCGCGGTGCCGAATTCCACTTCGCCGGACAACTGGCCGCCCTCTTCGATCACCACCTTGCCGTAGCGCACGCGCCCCGTCACCTTGCCGGTGGAATAGATGACCAGCTTCTGGCGCACCGTGAGGTTGCCGTCGAACTGGCCACGAATCTCGGCGATGTCGATATCCGCCGAGCCCTTGAACGAGCCGCGCTCCGAAATCTGGATCACGCGCGAATCCATCGTCGCTTCCACCGAGCCTTCCACCACCAGCGTGTCGCAGTCCGTGATCTCGACACCCTTGAGCTTGATGTTCGGGCCGACGGTGAGTTTGCTCTCGCCTTCCTGGCTCCCGGAAGCCTGCGCGCTGCTTGCCACGGAGGTCATCGGCGCGGCAGCTTGCGCCTGCGCGGCGCTGCTCGAGCTCGCGGCGGGATTCGGATTGTTGCGCTGCGTGTACGCATCCGGTTCGCGCTTGTTGAAGAAGGGGGATTGCAGGGCCATGATGTACTTCCTCTGAGTGGCAAGAGCTGCCGATGCTACGGATGGCCGGCTTTACATGTACGACCGGTTGAGCAAGATCAGTAACCAAGTTCGTTGCCCGGTAGCGACGCGTGCCATTTGCCACGAGACTTATTTTGCGGTCCGCGCGTCACGGCCATCGCGTGAATGCCGCCCACGCCGCATGATCGCGAGGACGAGAAGGGGACAGAAAATGACGAGAGCCAAACGCGGCGGAATCGTTTTCAGGGCCGGCATCGCGTTGGCCTGTGCTGCCCTGGCGTGGCAGGCACCGCTGACGGCCGCGGCGGACACGCCGGACACCAGTGCCGGCAACCTGCTGGTGGTCCTGCGCGAATCGCTGGGCGACAACAAGCAGGACGAATCGCTGCAACCGTACGGCACGCTGCGTGCCACACTGGACGGCGGCCGCGAGATCGAGCTGGAAACCAGCTGGTTCCGCTACCTGGGTGACATGCACATCCGCCTCGTGTTCGACGGCGGGCAAACCATGCAAAGCGCGTCTCCGGACGACTTGGCGCGTCTGCAGCTCACCCCGGAAGACGCCCTGCGGCTGGCGGTGGCGAACCTGCGGCGGATGTACGGGACGCCCGACGCCCGGCCATGGAGCGGCAGCCTGATGCAGGTGCAGGGACTCGCGTCCGACCTCAACAGCAGCTACTTCCTGGATCGCGAGTTCTGGCGCGCCTTGCAGTCCCGCCATCCCGACGGCGTGGTGGTGGCGGTGCCGCGGCGCGGCGGCCTGGTCTATGCGCCGGTTTCCGACGAAGCGGCGGTCACCAACCTGCGCTTCAGCGCCGCGGCCCTCTATGCGGGCGGCCCGGGAGCCCGGCTGTCATCCGCCCTCTACCTGTTCAAGGACGATCGCTGGTCCGTGTTCCAGCCGCCGCGATCGCATTAGGAGCCGGCCTCAATAGGCGACGGTGTACCGCGAGCCCCTGAACCTGAGGACCGCGGCCTTGGGCTTGATCTCCTCGAGCACCACGCCGGCTCCGATCTCGCTGCCTTCGTTGAAGACCTGGCCGTTGACGATGAGCATGCGCTGGGCCACGTTGGCCGAGTAGACGCCCCCGCTGATGGCCAGCTTCGGAGCGTCCGCGGGCAATCCGGCGATCGGCGCGGCAGGGTCCGCAGCCGGCGCAGGGGCCGCTTGAGCAGGCGCCACGGCCGCCGCTTGGGCGGGCAATGCGGCCGCTGCCCGAGCTGGAACCGCAGACTGTGCCTGGGCGGCGGCCGCCGCCGAGGCCGCCCGCCTTGCTTTCGCTGCGAGGACGCGCGAACCGGCGCCTGCCTGCGCCGCGCCAGGTTCACCCGCAGCGGGCGGGGCGGACGGCGCCGCGGCAATGGCCGGTGCCGTCACCGCCGGCGGCGCTGCTGTGGGCGGCGCTGCTGTGGGCGGCGCTGCTGTGGGCGGTGTTGCTGCGGGCGGCGTCACGGCAACAGTCGGCGCAACGACCGCCGGCGGCGGCAACACCGCCGCTGCCGGCGGTGGGGCCATGGGGACGGCAGCCGGCGGCGCGACGGTCTCCGGTGCCGGCGCAGGTGGGGCGACTGCGACGACAGCAGGGGGCGTTGCCGCAGGCGCTGCGCCGTCGCGATAGAGATACCACCCGACCGCGGCCACGGCGACGAGCACGCCCGCGCCCGCCGCCCACAAGCCGGTGCGATTTGCATCGCGGGCGCGCTGTTCGCCCATGGCCGCGCCCACGGGCTGGGCATGGATGCCGCGTGCCGGATCGCGTTCGCGCTGCGCGTCGGCTTTTCTCAGGGCGTCGAGAATGTAGGACATGGTCGTCAAGGCTTGGTGCGCAGTCGCGGCTCGTCAACGCCGGCCACGCGATTGAGCTGCATGTAGGTCATCGGCCCGACCTGTCCGTCGGCAACCAGGCCCTGGGCGAGCTGGAAGGAGCGCAGCTGCGCCGTCAACGATGCGGCCCCCGGCGTGCGGTCCCCAGGCGTGGCGTCGGCACCGCTGCCAGCCGCCAATCCGGCGGCGATCCACTCCAGGGTTTCGCCGCTGGGGGCGTTGCCAGCACGATAGCCCGGCGGCACCCGCCACAAGGTGGCGAAGTCGCCACGCCAGCGGGCGGCCAAGGCCGACAGCGTCACAGTCTGCTCGGTCCCGGCGGCGCGCAGGGTGGCGCTGTCGCGCGTCAGTGCGGTGAGGACCGCATAG
>JAMPXR010000200.1 GCA_023701085.1 Ramlibacter sp.
CTGCACCTGCGCGAGGACGCCAGCGATTTCCTGGCCACCTGGAAGCTCAAGGCGATCGTCGGCCGCTACTCCGACCACATCTCGCTGCCCATCCTGATGCGCAAGGAGGAATGGAAGGAAGGCGAGGACAACAAGGGCGGCGAGATGGTGCTCACCGACGAATGGGAGACCGTCAACCAGGCCAGCGCCCTGTGGACCCGGCCCAAGAAGGACATCACGCCCGAGCAGTACCAGGACTTCTACAAGCAGATCAGCCACGACCACGAGGCGCCGCTGGCCTGGTCCCACAACCGGGTGGAGGGCTCGACCGAGTTCATCCAGCTGCTGTACGTCCCGTCGCACGCGCCGTTCGACCTGTGGAACCGCGAAAAGGCGGGCGGCGTCAAGCTCTACGTGAAGCGCGTCTTCATCATGGACGAGGCCGAGGCGCTGCTGCCGGTGTACCTGCGCTTCGTCAAGGGCGTGATCGACTCGTCCGACCTGCCGCTGAACGTGAGCCGTGAACTGCTGCAGGAAAGCCGCGACGTGAAGGCGATCCGCGAGGGCAGTACCAAGCGCGTGCTGTCCATGCTGGAGGACCTGGCCAAGTCGGAGAAAGAGGAGGGCGCTTCCGAAGAGGACAAGGCCAAGTACGCGAAGTTCTACGCGGAATTCGGCGCCGTGCTCAAGGAAGGCCTGGGCGAGGACTTCGCCAACCGCGAGCGGCTGGCCCGCTTGCTGCGCTTCGCCTCCACCAGCTCGGACACGGTCAGCGTTTCGCTGGCCGACTACAAGTCGCGCATGAAGGAAGGCCAGGAAGCCATCTACTACATCACGGCCGACAGCCTGGACGGCGCCAGGAACAGCCCGCAGCTCGAAGTGTTCCGCAAGAAGGGCATCGAGGTGCTGCTGATGACCGACCGCGTGGACGAGTGGGCCCTGAGCTACCTGCACGAGTTCGACGGCACCCCGATGCAGTCCGTGGCCAAGGGCGCGGTGGATCTGGGCAAATTGCAGGACGAAGCCGAGAAGAAAGCGGCCGAGGAAGCGGCCGAGTCCTTCAAGCCGGTGCTGGAAAAGCTGAAGGAAGCCCTCAAGGACAAGGCGCAGGACGTGCGCGTCACCACGCGGCTGGTCGATTCACCGGCCTGCCTGGTCGTGACGGACGGCGGCATGAGCATGCAGCTGGCGCGCATGCTCAAGCAGGCGGGGCAGAAGGTGCCGCAGGTCAAGCCGGTGCTGGAAGTCAACGCCGAGCACCCGCTGGTGAAGAAGCTGGAAGGCTCGGCGCATTTCGACGATCTGGCGCACATCCTGTTCGACCAGGCGCTGCTGGCCGAAGGCGGCCTGCCCGAGAACCCGGCGGCTTACGTCAAGCGGGTGAACGCGCTGCTGGCCTGACGGCGGCGGTGCAAGGTTCGGCTACTCGACCTTGCCGATCTTCTTGACCACCTCGGCCATGCGCTTGGCATCGGCCTGCACATACTGCTCGAAGTCGGGCGTGTCCTGGTAGAGGATGGGGCTGCCGGCGTTGAGGATCACCTGCTTGACCTTGGCGTCCTGCGCCGCCGCCCGCGCCGCCGCCCGCAGCCGCTGCGCGACCGGCTCGGGCGTGCCTGCCGGAATGAACAGCCCCGACCACTGCGCGTACTCGGCGTTGTAGCCCGCGTCTTTCAGCGCCGGCACGTCCGGCAGCGCCTCCAGCTTGCCGTTGCCCCAATGCGCGAGCACGCGCAGCTTGCCCGACTTGACGTGCTGCAGCACGGTGGCCGGCCCGGAAGAGATCGCGTCGATCTGGCCGCCCAGCAGCGCGACCACGGCGGGGCCGGCGCCGGTGAACGGCACGTGCGTCATCTTGATGCCGGCGTTTTGCGACAGGATCTCCATGGGCACGTGCATGGTGCCGTAGTTGCCGGACGAGCCGTAGTTGATCGCGCCGGGCCGCTTGCGCGCATCCTCGACGAAGTCCTTCACCGTCTTCCAGGGCGCCTCGGCGCGCACCGCCAGCACCGTCGGGTCGGCGGTGAAGCGCGCGACCGGCCGCAGCGAATTGAGCGCGTACATCTGCGCGCGGCCGAGCACCACGTCCGCCTCGGGGATCACGGTCAATGAGGACAGCGACAGCAGTACCGTGTAGCCGTCCGGCGGCGCCTTGGCCGCCAGCGCCATGCCCACGCCGCCGCCCGCGCCGGACTTGTTCTCGATCACCACCGGCTGGCCCAGGTCGCGCGACATCGCTTCGGCCACGGGACGCGCGACGATGTCGGCCAGTCCGCCGGGCGGGAACGGCACGATCATCGTGACCGGCTTGGCGGGGTACGGCGCCTGGGCGAATGCCAGCCCGGCGGCGAGCAGCAGCAGGGCGGCCATGGATGAGCGGCGTTGCATGAGGGTATCTCCAGGTGAATGCTTGGATAACGGGCGGCGGTTAGCATGCTACATTCGCCGCCGTGCCCGCGTGAGAGTTTTCCCCATGAAGATCGCCGCCTACATCCACCAGGACGCGCCCGGCGTCGGCCTGGTGTCACACGACCTGAAGGAACTGCGACCGCTGGATCTTCCGGCCCGGCTGCGCATGCTGGGCGCGCTGCCCGTGGTCGAGGCGCTGGCCCGCGGCGAGGCGCTGCCCGCGCTGGGGCCGGCCTTGCCCATGGATCAGGTGCGCCTGACGGCGCCGCTGCCGCGCCCGCGGCGCAACATCTTCTGCGTCGGAAAGAACTACCACGCGCACGCCAAGGAGTTCGCCGGCAGCGGCTTCGACAGCAGCGCCAAGGCGGGCGGCGACATCCCCGCCGTCCCCATCATCTTCAGCAAGGTGCCGGAATCGGTGATCGGCCCGGGCGAGCCGATCGTGATCGTGCCTGAAGTCTCCGGCGCGATCGACTACGAAGCCGAGCTGGCTGTCGTCATCGGGCCGGGCGGCAAGGGCATCAAGGCGGCCGACGCGATGAAGCATGTCTGGGGCTACACCATCGTCAACGACGTGACCGCGCGCGACTGGCAGAGCCGCCATCTGCAATGGCACATGGGCAAGTCGTTCGACACCTTCTGCCCCATGGGCCCCTGGCTGGTCAGCGCCGACGAATGCGACGGCACCCGCACCCACGTGCGCTGCTACGTCAACGGCGAGGAGCGGCAGAACGCGTCCACCACCGACCTGATCTTCGGCATCCCGGCGCTGATCGAAACTCTGTCGGCCGGCATCACGCTCTACCCGGGCGACGTGATCGCCACCGGAACGCCCGTGGGCGTGGGCATCGGCTTCAAGCCGCCGAAGTACCTGAAGGCGGGTGACGTGGTGCGGGTGGAGATCGACGGGATCGGGGGGTTGGAGAATCCGGTGCGGTAGGGCACTACACCACCAATGCCCCCTCCCCCATCGCCTCGATCTGCTCCTCCAGCATCCTCACCTGCCCCTGCCAGTAATCGCTGGAGCCGAACCAGGGGAAATTGATCGGGAAGATCGGGTCGTGCCAGCGCCGGGCGAGCCAGGCGCTGTAATGGATCAGGCGTAATGTGCGCAGCGGCTCGATCAGCGCGAGTTCGGCGCGGTCGAATTCGCGCATCGTTTCGTAGCCGTCCACCAGCGCGCCCAGTTGCCGCTGGCGCTGCGGCCGGTCGCCCGAGAGCAGCATCCACAGGTCCTGCACGGCCGGGCCGGTGCGCGCGTCGTCCAGGTCCACGAAGTGCGGGCCCTCGTCCGGCGTCCACAGGATGTTGCCCGGGTGGCAGTCACCGTGCAGGCGGATCATGGCGATGCCGCCGCGCGACGGGTCCGTCAGTGCCGGTGCGCTGCCCGCGATCATGCGCAATGCTTCGTCGCAGCGGCGCTGCCAGGTGGCCTGCACGTCCAGCGGGATCGCCTGCTGCGCCAACAGCCAGTCGCGCGGCTCCTGGCCGAAACTGGCAAGGTCGAGCGCGGGCCGGGTCTGGAACGGCCTGGCGGCGCCCACGGTGTGGATGCGCGCCAGGAAACGGCCTATCCATTCCAGCACCTGCGCGTCGTCCAGTTCCGGCGCGCGGCCCCCGCGCCGCGGGCTCACGCTGAAGGCAAAGCCGCCGTGGCGGTGCAAGCTGCGGCCGTCCAGCACCAGCGGCGCCACCATGGGCACTTCGGCCGCCGCCAGTTCGGCGGCGAGGGCGTGTTCCTCCAGGATCTGCGCCTCGCTCCAGCGCCCGGGGCGGTAGAACTTGGCGACCACGGCGCTATGGCCCTGCACGGGCTCTTCCAGGTGCGCCATGTAAACGCGGTTCTCGTAGGAGCCCAGCGCCATCAGGCGCCCGTCGCCGCGCAGGCCCACGCCCGCGAGCGCGTCCAGCACCGCGTCGGGTGTCAGGACTTCATAGGGATGAGGCGACATGCGCCATTGTCGCCTCCGGCGCGCCGGTTTCGGCCAGGCGCTCGAACGGCAGCGCCTGCTTCACCAGCATCACGCTGCATGGGGCATTCATGGCGACCCGCACCGGGACCGTGGCGATCAGCCGCTGCATCTTCAGGCCGTGCGTCGCCGCGCCGATGATCATCAGCGTGACGCGATTGGCGCGCGCGTAGTCGAGCAGCGCCTGCGCCGTGTCGCCGGACTCGAGCACGTGGAACGACACCCGATGCCCGGCGGCGTCCAGGCCCTGGGCCCACTGGCGCAGCCGATCGAGCTGCCAGCGCCGAACCTGCACCTCGCTCGCGCGCTCGTCGGTGGGATCGGTGTCGCCCGGCGCGATCACCGTGACGCAAGCCAGCCGCGCGCCCGGGCGTATGCCCAGCGACCGCCCAGCGGCGCGCCGCAGCGAGTAGAGCGTGGCGTCGCTCGCGTCTTTCCACGGCACGGCCACCATGACGATAGGCACCTGCTCCACCTGCGAGCTGGGCAGCGGGCTGGGGTGATAGTGCAGGCCGGCGGCCCTGAGCCAGCGCCTGGCATGGACGCGCCACGAGGTGCCCCGGGTCTTCTGGCCGCGCGCACCCACTTGCACCTGCTGCGGATGCGCCAGGTCGAACGCCAGGTGCGCGGCCGAAGCGTAGCGCTCGTCGGCTTCGGGCTCCAGGCAACGCAGGATGATCTCCTGCAACCACGACGGCGTGGCGGGTTCCAGCAGGCGCGGCGGCGGCGGGTCCATCCACAAACGCTGGCGCAGCCCGCCGCGCGTGCCGGGGCTGCCGAAGGGCAGCTTGCCGGTGGCCAGTTCGTAGAGCATGACGCCGATGGCGAACACATCGCTGCGCGGATCGCCGCGCACGCCGACCACCTGTTCCGGCGCGATCCAGGCCGGCGAGCCGATGGCCACCCGCATCTCCTCGGCCAGCAGGTCGGGATAGTGGCCGTGCCAGCTCAGGCCGAAATCGAGCAGCGCGGCGCTGCCGTCCGGGCGGATCATCACGTTGCCGGGCTTGAGGTCCAGGTGCACCGCTTCCTGCTGGTGCA
>JAMPXR010000201.1 GCA_023701085.1 Ramlibacter sp.
GATGAGATCGGCGCGCGCTGCGTGGCGGCTGGGGCGCGCGCTGCTGCATGCCCTGGGCGGGCTCGCGACCATTCTGCTGCGGTTTCCCGGCATGAGCGCGCTGCAGCGCGAAGCGCGGGTGCAGGCCTGGGCGCTCGAGATGCTCGCGCGGCTGGGCATCCACCTGGAACTTGGCGGCCAGCCTCCGCTCGCCGGGCCGGTGCTGCTGGTGGCCAACCACATCTCCTGGCTGGACATCCTGGTGATGCACGCGGCGCGCCACTGCCGCTTCGTGTCCAAGGCGGACGTGCGGCGCTGGCCGCTGATCGGCACCCTGGCCACGGGCGCGGGCACGCTCTACATCGAGCGCGAGTCGCGGCGCGACGCCATGCGCGTGGTGCATCACATGGTCGAGAGCCTCAAGCGCGGGGAGGTGGTCGCGGTCTTCCCGGAGGGCACGACCGGCAGCGGCGTGGACCTGCTGCCGTTCCACGCCAACCTGATCCAGGCGGCGATCTCGGCCGGCGTGCCGGTGCAGCCCGTGGCCCTGCGCTTCGTGGACGCGAAAACGGGCGCCACGAGCCTGGCGCCCTGCTATGTCGGCGACGACACGCTGGTCAGGTCGCTCTGGCGGACATTGACGGCCGAGCCCATCACCGCGCGGGTGCGTTACGGCGAGCCCGAAATGGGGCGGGGCCGCGACCGCCGCACCTGGGCGCGCGACCTGCGCTCAGCGGTCGACCGGCTGCGCCAGCTGTGAAGTCGCCGCCGCGGCGAGGGTGCGCGCGTGTTCGCACGGCAGCTGGCACAGCCCGTTGCCGTTGATCGGGCAGCTGCGGTTGAAGGTCACCACATGGTCGACGTCGGCGCGTATGCCGATCCACTCGCCGATCTTGTGGTCGTGGTGGCTGGGCACATGGGCCAGCACGATCTGTCCGCTGGCGAGCCGCAGCGTGTACAGGAACTCGGAACCCCGGAACGCCTTGCGCAGGATTTCGGCTTTCACCGGCGCCTCGTCGTCGTGCACGATGTCGTCGGCCCGCAGCAGCACATCGCACTGGCCCGCGACGAAGGCGCAGGGCAGGGGACATTCCGCCACGTCGCTGAGTTCGCCCAGCGGCGTCTGCACCACCACCTGGTTGTTTACCTCGCGCAGCGTGGCCGGAGCGAACACGCCGTGGCCGATGAAGTCGGCGACGAAGCGCGTGGCCGGGCGGTGGTACAGCGTGTAGGCATCGTCCCACTGGTGCAGCCGGCCCTCGTGCATGACGCCGATCACGTCGCCGATCGCGAAGGCCTCGAGCTGGTCGTGGGTGACGAACAGGGCGGTGGCCCGGGCGGCCTTGAGGATGCCGCGGATTTCGTGCGCCAGGCGCTCGCGCAGGTCCACATCCAGGTTCGAGAACGGCTCATCGAGCAACAGCAATTGCGGCTGGGGCGCGAGCGCGCGCGCCAGCGCCACGCGCTGCTGCTGGCCGCCCGACAGCTCGTGCGGGAAGCTGCGCTCGATGCCCTGCAGGCCGACGAGTTCGAGCACCTGCGCCACGCGCGCCGCACGCTCGCCGCGGGGCAAGCGGTGAAGGCCGAAGGCGACGTTGCGCCCGACATCGATGTGCGGGAACAGGGCGTAATCCTGGAACACCATGCCGATGCGCCGTGCCTCGGCGGCAACATGGACGTGCGCGCTGCCCACGACCTGTTCCGAGATGCGGATCTCGCCGGCACCCACGCGCTCCAGCCCGGCGACGGCGCGCAGCAGCGTGGTCTTGCCGCAGCCCGAGGGCCCGATCAGCACCCCGATGTCGCCGGCGCGCAGGCCGAACGAGACCTCGTCCACGGCCGGTTCCGCGCGGCCGGCATAGCGGATCGAAACATTCCTGAGCTCGACGAACATGGCAACATTCTAGATGCTTACAATTCTCATTTGCATCGACCGGCTTTAGAAACATTTGACCATGGCCGCGCGCCGGTTCCAACACCTTCTTCTCCTGCTGCTGGCCTTCCTGCTCATCCTGCCGGTGCTCGCGCTGCTGGCATCCTGGACGCAGTGGAGCGGCGAAAGCGCGCAGGTGCTGCGCGAGATGGCCAGCACCGTCCTGCCCGGCTATGTGTGGACCAGTCTGGGCCTGTGCCTGGCCGTCGGCCTGGGCGTCGCGCTCGTCGGCGGGGCCACGGCGGCGGCCGTGACGCTGTTCGACTTTCCCGGCCGGCGCACCTTCGAATGGGCCCTGCTGCTGCCGCTGGCCATGCCCTCGTACGTGGTCGCCTATGCCTACACCGACTACCTGCAGTTCAGCGGCCCGTTGCAGACCTGGCTGCGCGCCAGTTTCGGCCTGCAGGGGCGCGTCTTTCCGGAGGTGCGCAGCGTCGGCGGCGCCGCCGTGGTGTTCGTCTTCTCGCTCTATCCTTATGTCTATTTGCTGGCGCGCACGGCGCTGAGCGAGCGCGCCTCCCACCTGATGGAGGCGGCGAGGCTGCTCGGCGCGCCGCTGCGCCGGCGTATTCGCCAGGTCGCGCTGCCGCTGGCCCGTCCCGCCATCGCCGCGGGCGTCGCGCTGGCGCTGATGGAAACGCTGGCCGATTTTGGCGTGTCCAGCTACTTCGGCATCCAGACCTTCACCGCCGGCATCTACAAGGCCTGGCTGTCGATGGACAACCGCGTCGCCGCGGCGCAGCTGGCCACGCTGCTGCTGCTGGTCGTGGCCGTGCTGCTGGCGCTGGAACGCAGGTCGCAGCGGCGCATGCGTTTTGCCGCGCCGCGCGGCGACCGGGCCGGCCTCGACGCCCATGCCGTCCCGCTGGCGGGCGGCCGCCTCGTGCTGGCGTGGTGCCTGTGCGCCGTGCCGGTGCTCCTGGGCTTCGTGCTGCCGGTGGCATTCATGCTGCGCCCCCTGGCCGCCGACTGGTCGGTCCTGCCATGGGACCGCTTCGCGCAGTGGGCATTCAACAGCGTGCGGCTGGGCGTCATCAGCGCGCTGCTGGCGGTCGCCATGGCCTTGCTGATGGCCTACAGCTTGCGGCGCGCGCCGGACAGGATCACGCGCGGCGTCGTCCAGCTGGCGGCCTTGGGCTACGCCGTGCCCGGCGCAGTGATCGTGGTCGGCCTGCTGCTGCCGGTCGGTTGGCTGCAAGCCGCAGCGCCGAGCGCCGGGGTCGGCGGCTGGGTCACGGCCACCGTGCTCGGTGTGGTGTGGGCCTATCTCGTGCGCTTCGTGTCGGTCGCGCTGCAGTCGGTGCAGAGCGGCTATTCCCGCATCCCGGCCAGCTTCGACGACAGCGCGCGCATGCTGGGAACCGCCGGTTTCGGGCTGCTGGCCCGGGTGCACTGGCCGCTGCTGAAGCGCTCCGCGACCGCCGCGGTGTTGCTGGTGTTCGTGGACGTGATGAAGGAGCTTCCGGCCACCCTGGTGCTGCGGCCCTTCAACACCGACACGCTGGCGGTGGTGGCCTACCAGCTCGCCCGTGACGAGCGCCTGGGCGAAGCCGCGCTGCCGTCCCTGGCGCTGGTGCTGGTGGGGCTGCTGCCGGTGGTGCTGCTCAGCCGCACGCTGCGTTCACGCCCACAGGTGCCGGCCGCGGCGCCTGCGAAGCCGGCGATGGTTCTGGACGGCGCCCTTACTCGTCGTTGAACTCGGTTCGGGAGGAGCCGGCCTTGCGGAAAACCACCTCGCCGGTGGGCACGTGCACAACCCGGATTTCCTGGCCCGACGGGCGGGTGAAGCTCTTGGCGGCCATGGCCACGGCCAGGGCACGGTCACTGAAGAAATACTGCTGCGAACCGGAAACCGGCAGCAGGCGGCCGGCGATGGGATGGTTGCTCTCGACGCGGAAGTCGGCAGACGTCATGGTGGTGGGCCTCGCTGTTTTCTCTCTCTCTTGCTTCTCTAATGCTTGCAGTCATGGTAGCCATGGCATTTGACATGGCAATGACGATCATGAAAGCCGTCGTCAAAGACGTAACCAGTCCCCATTTGCGTTGCAATACGCTAATGCGTAGCCGTCTGCGTCTGTAGGCTGACTTCCTTTGGCGATGTAGGAAAGCTCCTGTCGAGCCGGGAAATGCATGGGAGCTTGACCTTGCGCAAGACAGCGGATGACCCGCTGTTCTCGACCGCGTCCTCCGCCAGGATCGAGGACAAGGCTTGTTGGTACCACCGACAGGAATCGAACCTGTATCTAGCGCTTAGGAGGCGCTCGTTCTATCCATTGAACTACGGCGGCGGGCCTGCCATTGTAAATGGCAGTGCCGCCGCCGTACGGCCGCATTTTGCTCCACCTCCCTCCCGGCCTCCCTCCGCCCGCGGAGGGAGGAGAGGGGTCAACCGCGCGGAGCGTGGTCGGCTTGTTCTTGCGCTATTTGGTGAGGAGGCGCATGGCCTCCTCGATGCCCTTGATGGTCAGCGGGTACATGCGGTGGTTCATGAGCTGCTGCATGATGCTGATGCTCTGGCGGTATTGCCAGACGCCCTGCGGCTCGGGGTTGATCCAGACGAACTTGGGGAAGGCGTGCGTGAGGCGCTGCAGCCATTCGGCGCCGGCCTCCTCGTTGTTGTACTCCACGCTGCCACCAGGTTGCAGGATCTCGTAGGGGCTCATGGTGGCGTCGCCCACGAAGACCAGCTTGTAGTCCTTGTTGTACTTGCGGATGATGTCCCAGGTCGGGAACTTCTCGCTGTAGCGCCGGCGGTTGTTCTTCCACATGAAGTCGTAGACACAGTTGTGGAAGTAGTAGAACTCAAGGTGCTTGAACTCGGTCTTGGTGGCGCTGAACAGTTCTTCCACGCGGGCGATGTGTTCGTCCATGGTGCCACCCACATCCATGAGCAGCAGCACCTTCACGTTGTTGTGCCGCTCGGGCACCATCTTGATGTCCAGGTAGCCCGCGTTGGCGGCGGTGGCGCGGATGGTGTCGTCCAGGTCCAGCTCCAGCTCGTGGCCCTCGCGCGCGAAACGCCGCAGGCGGCGCAGCGCGACCTTGATATTGCGCGTACCCAGTTCCTGGGTGTCGTCGTAGTCCTTGTAGGCGCGCTGGTCCCAGACCTTGACTGCGCTCTTGTTGCGGCCCTTCTCCTGCCCGATGCGGATGCCCTGCGGGTTGTAGCCATTGGCACCGAAGGGGCTGGTGCCGCCGGTCCCGATCCACTTGTTGCCGCCTTCGTGCCGTTCCTTCTGTTCTTCGAAGCGCTTCTTGAGCGTCTCCATCAGCTCGTCCCAGCCCATCTTCTCGATGGCAGCCTTTTCCTCCGGGCTGAGGTTGAGCTCCAGGTTCTTGCGCAGCCACTCCAGCGGAATGTCCTTGGTGAAGTCGGTCAGCATCTCCACGCCCTGGAAGTAGGCGGCGAAGGCGCGGTCGAACTTGTCGTAGTGCTTCTCGTCCTTCACCAGCGCGGTGCGGCTCAGGTAA
>JAMPXR010000202.1 GCA_023701085.1 Ramlibacter sp.
CTCGGCCACACGCCGCTGGCGGTGCTGGCGGCGGTTTCGTTCCTGTTCTCGGCGGTGCAGGTGTCGGTGACAGCGTACATGGTGACCTACCTGCACGAATCGCTGGGCATGACGCTGCTGGCCGCCGGCGCCGCGCTGTCGGTGTCGCAACTGGCCGGCGTCGTCGGTCGCATCGGCTGGGGCGCCGTGGCCGACCGTGGGCTGGGACCGCGCCACACCTTGATGCTGCTGGCCGTACTGATGGTCGTCGGCAGCGTGCTCACCGCCCTGCTGCAGGCCGGCTGGCCCACCGCGCTGATCTGGGCCATCGTGGCCCTGCTCGGTGCTTCGGCGATCGGCTGGAACGGGGTCTACCTGGCCACCGTGGCGCGCCAGGCGCCACCCGGCCAGGCTGGCGCGGCGACGGGCGCCACGCTGCTGTTCACCTTCATGGGCGTGGTGTGTGGCTCGCCCGCCTTCGGCGCCCTGGCAGGCGCGACCGGCAGCTACCGCGTGGCCGTGGCGGCGCTGGCCCTACCGGCGGCGGTGGCACTGGGACTGCTCATCTGGCGGGCCATTCGGGCCCGGCGCGAGGCGGCTGCAGGCACGGTGGGCTGAGTTGCGCCAGCCGCTTACCTGGGCACGATGCTTCCGGCGTGCCTGACCGCGCACTCGTCCAAAGCGCCGCGGCCACGCCGCCTCACGAACTCGCGAGCCACGCCGAACAAACCGGCGACGAGCCTACCGGCCGCGCCGATGCCCAAGACGAGCGCCAGGCGCAAGTCGGCCAGGGGCTGAACGACAGCGGTAATGGGCGCGGGATCGCGCATCGGCAGCGGATCCCAGCTGAAGCGCACTGGCGCCCCGTCGGTCCAGGCTTCGGCCACCAGCCGTTGCCCGGCGAGCAGCCGCACGGGTTCGCCTGGGCCGATGAAATGGTCGCCCAGGTCGTTGGGCGGACCGGTATGCGGGCCGTCGAAGGTGACCCAGAGCCGCCCGCACGCGACCCGCAGCAGGCCGCTTTCGTGCGGCTGCAGCGTGATCGCGCGGCCGCCGGGCAGCTGCCATGTTCCCGAGAGCGGGGGCGCGGCCAGGGACAGTTGCGTTTGGGTCAGGGTTTGGGCGGTCATGGGCAGCATCCAACAGGAATTCCGGCCCCGGCAGGATCGGAAAGCGCTGCCGGGCCGTCTCTGAATATTCGTCGCCAGCGCCACTGCTGACAAATCATTTGTCTTCACGTAGCGTGTGAGTTTTAATCACATGTCTGGCCCACCCACCGCAATGTTCGACCGACTCCCACCCATACAGGCGCTTCGCGCGTTCGAGGCGACGGGGCGGCTGCTGAGCATGTCCCGCGCCGCCGATGAGCTTCACCTGACGCACGGCGCGGTCAGCCGCCACATCAAGGCGATGGAGGAGCAACTGGGCGTGCCGCTTTTCCAGCGGCTCACCCGCCGCATCGTCCTCACCCGGGCAGGCAGCGACTTTCATCTGACGGTCACGCGGGTGCTCGGCGATCTGGCCCGCGAGGTCGAGCGGCTGCGCGGGCTGCCGGGCGCCTCGCGCCTGGCGATCAGCACGGGGGTCTCGTTCGCCAGCAAGTGGCTCGCGCCGCGCCTGCACCGGCTGAAGGCGGCGCATCCGGAGTTCGACCTGCACCTGGAGGTGACCGACACGGACGTGAACCTGGACGCCGGCCTGGTCGACGTGGCGATCCTCTACGGCCTGGGCCGCTACCCGAAAGGCCACGCCGAACGGATCCTCGAGGAGACCGTGACCCCCGTGTGCAGCCCGGCCTACCTTGCGCAGGCAGGCGGCCCGTCCACACCGGCCGACCTGCTCGGCTGCGCGCTGTTGCACGAGGTCCCGATGACGGCCAGCTGGGCGGATTGGTTCACCCACGCCGGGGTCCGCGGCGTGCGCGGCCTTCACGGGCCCACGTTCAGCCACGGCAGCATGGCGGTCGAAGCCGCGACCCGCGGCGAAGGGGTGGCGCTCGGGCGCAGCGTGCTGGTGGCCGAGGACATCGCCGCGGGCCGGCTGGTGGCGCCTTTCGCCGGCATCCGGTTGCCCGTGGAAAGCGGCTACGACATGGTCTGCCGCGCCGGCAACCAGGACAGCCCGAAGGTGCGGGTCATCCGCGAGTGGCTGCTGCAGGAGATCCGGCGGGATCGCGACGCGCGCGGCGCGCCGTAGCCTGCGATTCCGTTGTGCGCCGCGGCCCAGCCCGGTCGCTGCGCCACCCGTGCGATCAGACGATTCCGCTGGCCAGCCCCAGCCCGATGGCCAGCATGGCGGCTGCCACCACCAGTTGCACCGTTCTGAGCGTTACCTTGCTCAAGAATTTCTTGCCTGCGAAGGCCCCGACGAACGCTGCCACCGATGCCACGACGACTGGGACCAGCAGCGCTTGTGATTGGGCGAAGTGATCGGCCAGGACTGTGGTGCCGTAGACCAGCAGGCGCACCGCATCCACGATGATGGCCGATACGACGCCGGTTGCAACGAAGGCCTCCTTGGATAGCCCTGCTTTGAGCAGGAAGGCCGAGCGCAAGGCCCCCTGGTTACCCGACAGGCCGCCGAAAAAGCCCGACAAGGCTCCTCCCAACGGAAGCCAGCGCGGGGTGAAGGCCAGCGATTGAAATCGCGGCCACAGCTCCAGCAGGGCGAAGACGATGATCAGCACCCCGATGACGGTCTTGACGGGCGTGATGTCCAGGTTCATGGTGCCCAGGGAATAGCGCCAGAGCACCGGCATCCGATCGACCAGACCCAGCACGCCGGCTCCTGCCATGGCCGTCACCGCGGCTGGCAAGCCAAAGCGCGCGACGACGCGCCAGTCCGCCTGTTTCGCCATGAGGCCGAACTTGAACAGGTTGTTGGCGAAGTGCACCACCGCCGTTGCCGCGATGGCCAGCGGCAAGGGAAAGAACAGTGCAAACACCGGCATCAGGATCGTTCCCAAACCGAAGCCGGAGAACAAGGTCAGCCCGGATGTCAGCAGAGCCACAACGCCGATGAGAACGAGTTCCATGATGGTGTTCGGCCTGCTATTGCATTTCGTTATCGAGTTTCGATTATTATCACCAACAATGCGACAGATCGCAAGCGACGCAATGACCGAAACCACCAGGACCGACCGCAGCCCTTGGGCCGTTTTCTTGATCTTTCTCCGATTGGGACTGACCTCCTTCGGCGGCCCGATTGCCCACTTGGGCTACTTTCGCGATGAGTTCGTGACGCGGCGGCAGTGGTTGACCGAACGCAGCTACGCGGATCTGGTCGCCCTCTGCCAATTTCTGCCAGGGCCTGCCAGCAGCCAGGTCGGGATCGCGCTCGGCCTGTCCCGATCCGGCTATGCCGGGGCGCTGGCCGCTTGGGCGGGATTCACGCTGCCGTCGGCGATTGCGCTGATCCTGTTTGCGCTGGGCATGGCCCGCTACGGCGACGCGATGCCCCCTGGCGTGCTGCACGGCTTGAAGGTGGTGGCCGTGGCGGTGGTCGCGCAAGCGGTATGGGGGATGGCTCGCAATCTTTGTACGGACGCCCCGCGCATCACCATCATGGCGGCGGCGACCTGCTTTGTGCTTCTTGTGCCCTCCGCTTGGGGGCAGGTGGGGGTCATCGCCATGGCAGCCGTCATTGGGCTGTCGTTGTTCAAGCCTCAGCCGGGGGCGGCACATGACCCGTTGCCGATCGCCCTAGGGCGTCGCGTGGGCTTGTTCTGGCTGGCGCTGTTCTTCGCCCTGCTGATGGGACTGCCTTTGTTGACAGCCATGTTCCCGATTCAGGCGTTGTCGATGGCGGACGCCTTCTACCGTGCCGGGTCACTGGTCTTTGGCGGTGGACATGTCGTGCTGCCGCTGCTGCAAGCCGAAGTGGTGCCTTCCGGGTGGGTCGGCAACGACGCATTTCTGGCGGGATACGGCGCCGCGCAGGCCGTCCCTGGCCCCCTGTTCACCTTTGCGGCGTTTCTCGGTGCTTCGATGAACCAGGCTCCCACCGGCTGGCTGGGCGGCCTGATCTGCCTGCTGGCGATCTTCGCGCCATCCTTCCTGCTGGTGGCGGGTGCGTTGCCGTTCTGGGAACGTCTGCGCCGCAATACCCGCACGCAAGCGGCGTTGTCCGGCATCAATGCGGCCGTGGTGGGCCTGCTGCTGGCTGCCCTCTATCAGCCGGTGTGGACGAGCGCGATTCACACGCCGCAAGACTTCGGCTTGGCCCTGGTGGCGCTGGTGGCCCTGATGTCCTGGAAGCTGCCGCCGTGGCTGGTTGTGATGGGCAGTGGTGTCGCGGGCTGGTTGTCGAGCACGGTTCTATGAGGGTCTGAGAGTGACCGACAAAGACCTATACGGCGGGCTGATCCGCCTGCACATCCTGCACCACGCGGCCGAAAAACCCATTTTCGGCCTCGGGATCATCGAGGAACTGCGGCGCCACGGTTATGAGCTCAGCGCGGGCACACTCTATCCGATGCTGCACGGACTGGAAAAGAAAGGCTATCTCACCTCACGCCACGAGCGCACCGGCCGCCGTGATCGGCGGGTGTATGAGATCACCGGGCAAGGTCGCGTTGCGCTGACTGATGCCAAAGCCAAGATCAACGAACTGTTCGGGGAGTTGATCGGCGGGCGCGGGCGGCCTTGAGGGCGCCCACCTGGGCGACCTTGCCGGCCTGCCCCCGGTCGACTCGGCCGCCGCGATCAATCAGCAACCACGAGATCAGTAGCTGCGGCGACCGCCACCGAAACCCCCGCCACTGCCGCGAGGGGATCTGGCTTCTGTCGGGCGCGCGATATTGACGGTCAGATCCCGGCCACCGAAATTCTTTCCATTCAGGCCTTGAATCGCGGCTTCCGCCTCCGCGGGGCTGGACATTTCCACAAAGGCGAATCCCTTGGAGCCGCCTGTGTCGCGGTCCATGATCACCTTGGCCGAGTGAACGCTGCCAAAGGCTGAAAATTGCTGTTGAAGGTCTTCGTCACGAACCGAATAGGAGAGGTTGCCGACGTACAGTTTGTTGCTCATCGTTGAGGCTTTCTTGTTGAGCGTTATCCGAATGATGGACTTCGCGAGTTGAAAAAAATGCTCGAATGGATCGCGTCAACGACGGGGCCTGTTGACAGGAGCTCCGGTTCGTGGCGGTCTGTTTTCGAGGTGGCGGAAGGTGATTCGACCTTTGGTCAGGTCATAGGGAGACATCTCGAGCGTGACCTTGTCTCCCGCCAGGATCCGGATGTGGTGCTTGCGCATCTTGCCGCCGGTATAGGCCACCAGTTGGTGACCGTTGTCGAGCGTGACGCGGTAGCGCATCTCGGGCAACACTTGATCCACCTTGCCATGCACCTCAATGAGTTCTTCCTTGGACATTCCAGC
>JAMPXR010000203.1 GCA_023701085.1 Ramlibacter sp.
CAACCGGCCATCACCATGTTCAGGATGAAGTGGCCCGCCTCGTCGATGAACCTGATCGCGCGGATCGCGTCGGCGCGCTCACCGACGCTCACCAGGTGCGGCGCCAGCTTGGCCAGCAGCAGCGGATTGCTGGCCTTGTTGCGGTTGTGCATCTCGTCGCCCATCTGGACCGCCTGGGACACGATGCTCTTGATGTCGATGCCGCCGGCCTCGTGCACCGCCCGGGCCAGCAAGGGCGCCAGCTCGTGGTTCATCCAGCGCAGCTTGGCCATGACCGTCTCGTCGTAGGCGCCGTGGCGCAGCACCTTGCCGATGCCCATGTACAGCGTCGAGTAGGTGTCGATGCCGAAGGGCTCGTTGCGCACCACGTTCACCTGCATCGAGGGCGTGATGATCCCCGACATCGGTCCGATCGCGTGGTGATGATGCCCCGAGTCGAATTTCAGCATGCCGCGCTGCGCGTTCTCGACCGCCTCTTCCGGCGTGCGGGCCCAGCCTTCGAACATGCTGGCGCCTATGATCGCGCCGCGCATCGGTCCGCACATCTTGTCCCAGGTCAGCGGCGGCCCGGCATGCAGCACGGTGTGTTCGCCCATCCCTGGCACGACGTCGCGCGCCCGGCGCACATCGACCCAGACGGCGGCGCCCTGCTGGATGCGGCGCAGGCATTCCTGGTTCGCGGTCTTGATACTCATCAGACTTCCCATCGGAAAAAAATAGAAGGGGCTTCGCCCCTGTTCGTTCATGCTGGCGTCGTCAGCGCGCGGACGCGCTCAATCCTCGTCTTCCAGGTCGGCCAGCAGCGCCGCGAGGCGCGCGTCGCCGCCCGCGGGCGGGCGCCAGTCCAGGTCGATCACGGCCACGCCTTCGGCGCGCAGGTCCTCGGCGAAACTCGCCAGCCCGATGTTGACGACCCGCAGCGATTCGGGCAGCACCCGGTCTTGCATCACGCCACCTCCCGGCTCTTGGTCCATCGATCGCGCAGTTCGCCATGCACCAGCATGGCGGCGCAGCGTGCCGCGTCGGCGTTGCACGCGAGCACGCCGATGCCCGCCTGCTCCAGCCGCGCGGTCTGCGCGCCCAACCCCTGCGGATCGCCGCGCGTGCCGATCACCGACGCCAGCAAGGCGAGGCCGCGCCCGTCGCGCCGGGCGATGCGCCGCGCCTCCTGCGCCGCCGCGGCGAGCGGCCCGGCCGGGTTCTCGTGCGAGCCCTTGCCGAGCACCAGGTCGAGCAGCACCACGCCGACCGCCGGATCGCCCGCCGCCTCGAGCAGCTTGGCGCCGCGCACCGCCGGATCGATCATCGGATGGGGGCGGCCCACCGTGTACTGGTCGTCGCCCAGGTCCAGCACCCGGTGTGGATGTTGCGCGCCGAACACCCGTTTGAACAGGTAACCCGTCTCGTACGCGAGGGTGCCGCCGGTGTACAGGCCGAGGATCCGCCGGCCTTCGAAATCACCCAGCCGGACGGCCTGCGCCAATTGCGTGTGCACCGCCGCGGCGTCGCCGAACCGAACGGGCTCCCAGCGCCGGCCGGCCAGCAGCGCGAGCGCCGCGTCAGCGGCCTGGTCCAGCGTTTCCACCCAGACGGCCTTGCCCGCGCTGCGCGCGCCGGCGCCGACGCAGCACAGCACCACCGGTTTGCGGATCGTGGCCAGCTTCGCTTCCAGCTTCGCGAGCACCGAGGGATGCGGCGGCTTGGAGATCACGACGATCGCCTCGGTCGCGGGGTCAGCGGACAGGAGATCGAGGGCGAACAGCGTCATCGTGCCACCCACCGCTTCGGACAGGTCGCGCCCGCCCACGCCGATGCCGTGCGACACGCCCTCGCCGAGCGCGTCCAGCCGGGCCACCACCGCCTGCAGGCCCGTGCCCGATGCCGCGACGCAGCCGACGCGCCCGCGCGCTACCACGTTCGCGAACCCGAGGCCGGCGCCGCCCAGGTAGGCCGTGCCCTGGTCCGGCCCCATGCACAGCAGGCCGCGCCGCACGGCTTCGTTCTTCAGCGCGATTTCGTCCTCGACGGGCACGTTGTCGCTGAAGATGAACAGGTGCAGGCCGCGCCGCAGCGCGGACATGGCCTCGCCTCGCACGTACGCGCCGGGCACCGACAGCGCCAGCAGGTTGGCATCGGGCAGCGCGCGCAGCGCACCGTCCAGCGAGCGCGGCCGCTGCGCCGATGCGGTGGCCGCGGACTTGCGCGTCTCGGCCAGCAGCGCGCGCACGCGTTCGAACGCGTTCGAAGCGTGGGCGGCGCCCTCCGCCTTCACGGTCACGATCAGGTCGTTGGGACGCGCCCGCGCCCCCTCCGCGGTGGCCAGCCCCGCCTGCTCCAGCAGCGCATGGTTCGCCGGCGTTCCCATGAACAGGGCCACCTCGCGCACCCCCGGCTCCTGGCGCACCTGCGCCGAGATCCGCATCAGCACCACCGAATCCTGGTAGCAGGAGGGGATGACCTCCGTTGTCAAGCTCAGCTGCGTCACGCCATCTTCCCCGGAAGCCAGGTCACCATGGAAGGCCAGGCCATCATCAGCAGCGTGAACAGGATCATGATTACGGCATAGGGCAATGCGCCCCAGATGGCATCCTCGATGCCGCCCTTGTCGGGCCGGATGCCGTGCACCACGAACAGGTTCATGCCCACCGGCGGCGTGATCATCCCCATCTCGCACATCAGCACGATGAAGATGCCGTACCAGATCGGGTCCACGCCCACGGCCGTCACGATCGGGTAGGTGATCGGGATGGTCGCGACCTGCATCGACAGCACGTCCATGAACATGCCCAGGATCAGGTAGAACACGATCAGCGCCAGGATCAGCGCGGTGGCCGACAGGCCCAGGCCGGTCACCCATTTGGTCATCGCGTCGGCCACGCCGGTCAGGCTGATCGTCAGGTTCAGGATGAACGCCGCCATGATGATCAGCAGGATCATGCCGCTCACGCGCGCCGTGGCGATGAAGCAGGTACGCAGCACCTCCCAGTTGAGCTTGCCCATCTGCCACACGAAGAACAGCGCCACGATCACGCCCAGCGCGGCGCTCTCGGTCGCCGTCGCGATGCCGAAGTACAGGCTGCCCATGACGATGCCGAACACGACGAACGGCGGCACCAGGAAGGTGAGCGTGTGCAGCTTCTGCGCCATGGAGAGCGGGGGTTCCTTGACGGCGTTGGCGTTCCCCACATTGGAGCCGTAGATCCACAGCATGAAGCACGCGGTGAGCAGCAGGCCGGGGATGATGCCGGCGATGAACAGCTTGCCGATCGAGTTGTTGGTGAGCGACCCGTAGACGATCATGTTGACCGACGGCGGAATCAGGATGCCCAGCGTGCCCCCGGCGGCCAGGGAGCCGAGCGACGCGCGCATCGGGTAGCCGCGCTTTTGCAGCGAGGGCAGCGCCACCGTGCCGATGGTGGCCGCCGTCGCCACCGACGACCCCGAGGTGGCGGCGAACAGCGCGCAGCTGCCGATGTTGGTGTGCAGCAGCCCGCCGGGCAGGCCGCCCAGCCAGGCCGACAGCGCCACGTACATGCGGTCGGCGATGCCCGAGCGCAGCAGCAGCTCGCCCAGCAGCACGAACAGCGGCACGCAGGTCAGCAGGTTGTCGTTCTGCACGCCCCAGATCACCGGCGCGATCGAATCCATGAACGGCGCGCCGTAGGCCCCGATGCCGCCCACGATCCCCACCACCACCATGGACACCGCGATGGGCAGGCCCAGCAGCATCATGGCCAGCATCGCGAAAAAGCTGAGCGCAATGATCGTGACGTTCACGACGCGCCCCCTTCCTTGCCCTGGCGCAGGCTCAGGTCGTCCAGTTCCTCCCTCAGTTCCTCCTTGGTGCTCTTGGGCGGGAACTCGTGGTTGAGCGTGGTCAGGTCGCCGCCGAAAAAGAGCTTGCTGGCCCGCAGCGCATAGGCGAGCGCCACCAGCGCGAAGACGAGCAAGCCCGCGTACCAGACCGCCTGCGGGTAGATCAGCGGCGTCTGCCAGGGCGTGGGCGCGGTGCTGCGGTATTGCAGCGTGTCGCCGATGACCTTGAGCGCCAACACGGCGATGAACACGCTCAGCGCCGCCAGCAGCATGATCGAGAGCCAGTTGAGGAAGCCCTGGAGCCGGCGCGGCAGCATCTCGTGGAACACGTCCACGCGGATGTGGTTGCGCCCCATGAGCGCCAAACTGAACGAGATGGTGGAGCCCAGGGCCAGCGCGTAGCCGCCAAGCTCGTCGGCGCCCTGGATCGAGACGTTGAACACCTTGCGCGAGATCGTCTCGACGGTGACCACCACCGCGAGGATCAGGAAGGTCACCCCGAATACGGTGGCCAGCAGGGTCTCGACGCGCTCCTTGGCGGAGGCGCGCGCTCGCGCGGCGGGCCTCCTCGTCCGGGGCGCCGAGAGCACCTGGGTGCTGTCGGCGCGCGAGCTCATTTCAGGCCGATCTGCGGGGCGACGATGGTCTGCCATTGCTTGGAGCAGCCGGGATTGGACTTGTCACAGACCTCGGCCCAGGCCGGGAACGACACCTTGGAGACCGCGCCGCGCACGAGCTCGAGGTCCGCCGCCGACACCGGCACGTTGACCAGCTTGAATTTCTTGCCGGTGGTGCAGGGGTCCTTGCCCACATTGCAGTTCAGCGCGTCCTGGAACAGCTCCTCGGAGTACTTCCAGACTTCCTCGGTCTGCGCGTCGAAGGCGGCCTTCAGCTTGGCCTGCTGATCGGGCTTGAGGCCGTTCCAGGCCTTCATCGTCATCGCGTAGCCGTTCAGCGCCATCTGGAAGCCGATCGGCATCTGGTGCGTGGTGACCTCGGGCCAGCCGGCGGAGTTGGCGGAGCTCGCGCCGGTGATGGCGCAGTCCACCACGCCGAGCGACAGCGACTGGTGCGTGTCGGCGAAGCCGATGGGCACGGGCGTGCCGCCCACCATCTCGATGAACTTGGCCAGGCTCTGGTCGTACACCCGCACCTTCATGCCCTTGATGTCGGCCAGCTTGCCGATCGGTTTCTTGCAGAACAGCACCTGCGGGCCGAACGGCCACAGGCCCAGCAGCTTGACGTTGAACTGCTGCTGCAGCCGGGCGTCGAGGGTGCCGAAGTAGGCGTTGGCGACCTTGCGCGCGGTCGCGTAGTCGGGGCTGGCGCCCACCAGGTCCAGGCCCAGCAGCGTGGGCTCGTCGCGCGTGTTCTGCGCCACGCGCAGCGACACGAGCTCGAACAGGCCGGCCTTCATCACGCGCAGCTGCTCGGTGTCCTTGATGCCCAGCGTGTCGACCGGCTTGTAGTCGACGTCGATCGGCAGGCCCGTCTTCGCGGCGAAGTTCTCGAAGAACGGCTGCTCCTTGTTCTTCTGG
>JAMPXR010000204.1 GCA_023701085.1 Ramlibacter sp.
CAATCCGGCCGGATTCTCGATCCTTCGACGTCACTTCGACGATCAGGCGATCCACCCGCTGGGGCTGTTCCTTGCCGCCCTGCCGCCCACGCTCACCGCGATCGCGGCATTCCGGCTGCTATGAGGAGAACGCTGTGCTGATGCAATGGTTTGGGGAGCTCGCGGCCTGGTGGAGCCATCTGCCCAGGGAGATGGCGTTTTTCTTTTCGCTGCCTTTCCTGGTGGCCGCGACCGCGCTCGTGGCGCACGGATTCAGGCGTTCCAAGCGGCATTGAACGACGCCGGGCCGGCTGCGGCGCCGGCCCACGGGTGCGACCGGCTCCCCTGCGCTGCATCAAGCGTGGGCGTCCACGTCACGGCGATAATCGGATCACGGTCGCGCGGCTGGCGAACGGCCGCTGTTTCATGTCTGCCGAATTCGAACTTTTTGCCGGCCTCGCGCTTCTGGGTATTGGCACCGGATTTCTCGCCGGGCTGATCGGCATCGGAGGCGGGATGCTGCTGGTGCCCTTTCTCACCCTGATCCTGTCGGGCCGCGGCGTGAGCGCGGACCTGTCGGTCAAGATGGCGATCGCCACGTCCATGGCGACCATCATGTTCACCTCGATCTCCAGCGTGAGGGCCCATCACCAACGCGGCGCCGTGCGCTGGGACATCGTTCGCGGCATGGCGCCCGGAACCGTGCTCGGCGGCCTGCTGGCCAGCCTGGGCGTGTTCGCTATCCTCAAAGGGACCCTGCTGGCCCTGGTCTTCGCGGCCTTCGTGACCTTCTCGGCCAGCCAGATGATCCTGGACAAGAAGCCGCGCGCCAGCCGGCAGATGCCCGGCGCGATCGGACAGCTCGGTGCCGGCGGGTTCATCGGCTTCCTGTCCGGCCTCGTCGGGGCCGGCGGGGGCTTCATCAGCGTCCCCTTCATGACCTGGTGCAACGTATCCATCCACAACGCGGTCGCCACCTCCGCGGCGCTGGGTTTCCCGATCGCGCTCGCGAACGTGGTGGGCTATGTGGTCGCGGGCCCAAAGGCCGCCGGCTTGCCGGCGGGCGCCTTCGGCTATATCTGGACCCCGGCCCTGGCCGTGATCGCGGCGGGCAGCGTGCTCACGGCGCCGCTGGGCGCCCGCGTCGCCCACGCCTGGCCGGTACGCAGGCTCAAGCAGGTGTTCAGCGGCATGCTGTTCGTGCTGGCCGGCTACATGTTCTACAAGGGCATTCGCTGAGGAGCGGCGCCCATAGCGGCAGGCCGGATGCCGCTACGCGCCGCGGAACTCCGGTGGCCCGCGCTCGGCGAAGGCCTTGAAGCCTTCCTTGCGTTCCTCGGTGTCACGCGGCACGCCCCACAGCAGAAGCGAGAACAGGATGCCGTGTTCGACCGGCATGTCCTGCCCCACCGCGGCGGCCGGGCTCGACCACGTCGCCCTCCGCCATCAGGGGCGCCGCGCCGGCCGCCCGGCGCGGGTTGTTGCGTCAGCCGTGCAGGGACTCGTACTTCGCCTGCAATTCCTCGGGCGTCTCGGCGAAGTCGGGGTTGGGGACGATGCATTCGGCCGGGCAGACCAGCTTGCACTGCGGCTCGTCCTCGGCACCCACGCATTCGGTGCATTTCAGCGGATCGATGATGTAGATCACGTCGCCGACGCTGATCGCTTCGTTCGGGCAGACCGGCTTGCAAGCGTCGCAAGCGGTGCAGTCGTCTGTGATGAGCAATGCCATGGTGTCTCTCTCCTGTACCTCGAGTTTAAGCCGCCGCGCCTTCGAGTTCCTGCAGCCGCTCGTGCCGGAACGCGCCCCACAACGCCGCGCCGATGGCGCCGGCATAGATCGAATCCGGGTGGTTGGTCGCATTGACCGTCACCTTCTCCGCCAGCATTTCCTCCTGGATCGCCGCCAGCAAGCCGGTGTCCAGCGCCAGGCCGCCGGTCAGCAGCGCCGTGCCGGTCTTGATGCCCGTGACCTTGAGCAGCTTGACGATGCGCGAGGCCATCGACAGGTGGATGCCCTTGAGGATGTCCGGCGTGGAGATGCCGCGGCTGACCATGTTGATCACGTCGGTCTCGGCCAGCACGGCGCAGATCGAGCTGACCTTCTCCGGGTCCTTGGCGCCGCGCGAGAGTTCGCCGATCTCCTCCACCGCCACGCCGAGGTAGCGGGCGATGTTCTCCAGGAACTGACCCGAGCCCGAGGCGCACTGGCTGGTCATCTTGTACGCCAGCACCTTGCCGCGCTCGTCGACGTAGATCGCGCGGCCGTTCAGGGCGCCGATGTCGACCACGGCGCTGATGCCGGGATGCAGGAACACGCCGCCGCGCGCGTGCGTGGTCATGGAGTAGAAGTGGCCGGTCGCGAACTTCACGTTCTCGCCTTCGCCGGTGGTCGCGATGTAGTCGACCTCGTCCGGCGAGATGCCGGCCTCGGCCAGCACGGCGTCGCGGCCTTCTTCGGCCAGCGTCATGGGGTCGCGCCGCCGGATGCGGTCGCAGCGCTTGGCCAGCCAGACGGGCTTGTCATCCTCCACCCGGAACAGGGTGCTCTTGACGGCTCCGGAGCCGATGTCGATACCGATCGTGATGGTCATGCTGTCACCCTCGCTTCTGCTGTCTTGCCCTCTTGCTCCACGGCGCGCCACGCGAAGGTGGCGCCACCGAGCGCGCCTGTGTAGATCGAATCCGGGTCGATGTTGAGCTGCACCTCGCCGTAGTTTTCCTTCACCAGTTCCTTCAGCGACTTGACCGCGGCCTCGTTCTTGGCCACGCCGCCGGTGAACGTGAACTGGTCGCGCACCCCGCCCGAGCGCGCCAGGATCGACATGGCGCGCAGGATGATGGAGCGGTGCAGGCCGGCCATGATGTCCTCGCGCTTGTCGCCCAGGGAGAGGCGGTCGCGCAGTTCGGCGCCGGCGAACACGGTGCAGGTGGAGTTGATGCGGATGGTCTTGGTCGACTTCATGGCCATCGGGCCGAGCTCGTGCAGGCCCATGTTCATTTCGTCGGCGATGTAGCCCAGGTAGCGCCCGCACCCGGCGGCGCAGCGGTCGTTCATCTGGAAACTCTCCACGATGCCGGCCGGGTCGACCTGGATCGCCTTGGTGTCCTGGCCGCCGATGTCCAGCACCGTGGCCGTGCCGGGGTACATCACGTGGGCGCCCAGCCCGTGGCACAGGATCTCCGAGCGCACATGTTCCTTCGAGAACGGCAGGCGCGCGCGGCCGTAGCCGGTGCCCACGACGTAGGTCTCCTCCATCTCGGTGTCCAGCACGCCCTTGATCGGGGCTTCCACCTGCGCGCGTCGCGCCGCCGTCTCGGGCAGCTCGACGAAAGTGCGCTCCAGGGCGGACAGCAGGTGCCGGCGGATCGAGTCCGCGTAGACCCGGTTTTCGACCTCGATGATCGAGCGGTCGAACACGTTGAGCAGGAAGTCGTAGCGCGTCCCGGCTTCCTTGGACACCGTCTCGCCGATCGCCAGGTACTGGCTGCCGGCGATGTCGCGGAAGAAGTCGCTCTTGCGCTTGGCGTCGGCCGTGAACAGCGATGGCGCGTCGTTCTTGATCCGGCGGAACACCTCGGTCAGCGTCTCGCCGACCGCGGCGGTGGCGTGGCCGAAATTGGCCGAAGCCAGGCTGCGCTTACAGGTCTCCTCCAGGTCCGCGAGCTGCTCGAGGTACTGCTCGGAACGGAAGTCGCGTTCGAGCTGGCCGATGAAGGTGTCGAGCGATCCGTTCAGCGCGTTGGTGCTGCTCAGTGCCTGCCGGAACAGGAAGAAGCGGCCGTTGAGCAGCGCTTCCTGTTTGGCGATGGTTGCGGCCGTGTCGTAGTTGGAGCGCGAGTTGGTGATCCCGCGGCCGATGATGTTCTGGTGCTCGTCCATGACCACCGCCTTGGTGGTGGTCGATCCCAGGTCGATTCCGATAAAACAGCGCATGTTGGCGTCTCCTTCAGTGCGCGCCGGTGAGGGCGGTGCGCTTTTGCTTGACCATCTGGAAGTAGCTCTCGAGCCGGTTCTTCACGTTGGCCGCCGAGAAGTAGCGCGGATCGACCAGGTCGGTCTCGATGAACGCGGCGGGTTTGCCGGTGCGCTTTTCCACTTCGCGCAGGATCAGCAGCTGGCCGGCCGAGAAGCTGTTGCAGCTCTTGATCGAGTTGATCAGCAGGCCGTCGGCCTGGTACTCGTCGATGTACTTGCAGATCATGTCGATGCGCGAGGGCAGGTTCAGGTTGGTGTAGCAGCCCAGGCAGTAGTCGGCCAGCGACTCGAGCGGGTGCTCGGGATCGTGGCGGAAGCCGAAGTCGTACAGGCCGCCGACCTTCGCGTAAGTGGACGAGCACACCACCGCGCCTTCGTCGTAGAACATCTTCCAGAAGTCGCGGAAGTTGGTCCAGTTGGGCGGGCCCTCGACGATCAGGCGGTACTTCTCCTCGCCCATGTCGCCCTCCGGCGTGACCGGGCCCTTGCCTTCGCGGATGCGTTGCTCGATCTCCTCGCGCAGCATGCGGTAGTACGTGGTGGCCTCGGGCGTGCCGCGGAAGGCCGTGAAGATCGGGCCGATGTAGTACACCGCGCCGAAGTAGCCGTCGATGGGCGAGGGCCGGTTCTTGGCCGACTGCAGCACCTTGACCAGGTCCTCTTCGGCCTTGGCCGACTCGCGCATGTACTGGCGCAGGCGGTCGATGTCGAACTTGACGCCGGAAATGCGCTCCAGGGTCGGGATCACCGTTTCCTTGAGCTGCTTGACCACGTACTCGCGCATGTTCGGCGCGATCTTGCCTTCGCCCTGGTAGGGCACGTGCAGCATCACGGTCTCGCAGCCGTATTTGTGCCGGATCAGCTCGAACCACTTCATGAAGGTGAAGCAGCCGGTGTAGGACAGCAGCAGCACGTCGGGCTTGGGCAGCGGGTCGCCGGTCGGCCCGATTTCGCCGCCCATCATGGAGCCGAGATCGGCCTTCACATAAGTGCAGACGTCCTCGCTGTGGCCGTCACGCTCGGCGTCCATGATGAACTTGCCGGACTTCTTGCGCAGGCCGTTCTGCAGCGCGTTGGTCTCGGGCAGGCTGCGCGCGAGGTTGAAGCACATCAGCAGCTCGTTGAGGTTGCCCGGCACGAAGGTCGCGGCCACCTTGCGGCCTTCGCCATGCGCCTTGGCGAGGTCCATGTAGTTCGAGTTGATGAGGTCCTTCTGGTAATTCATCGCGTCGTCTTTGATGGCCACGGGCTTGGCCTTCTTGCTGACGGGCATCTGGATGGCGGTGTTCATTGCTTGACGCTCCACAACTTGATCGAATCGGCGAAAGTGCCGGACTGCTCGCGGATCGGGGCCATCTGCCCGGTGTTCTCCGCATACTTGAACGCGGTATAGG
>JAMPXR010000205.1 GCA_023701085.1 Ramlibacter sp.
GCGCTGGAGCGCGGCGTGGTGGACGGTTACGGCTGGCCGATCGGCGGCATCTTCGACCTGAACTGGCACGAGAAGACCAAGTTCCGCGTCGACCCGGGCTTCTACGACGCCGAGGTGTCGCTGATCATGAACCTGCCGGCCTACAAGAAGCTCAGCGAGGCGCAGCGCGGCTACCTGCAAAAGCAGCTGCTCGCGCTGGAGGCCGGCAATACCTTCTGGGCCCAATACACCAGCGATGAAATCGCCCGCCAGGAAAAGGCCGGCATCCAGACCATCCGGTTCGACGCCGCCACGTCCAAGGCCTTCCGCGACAAGGCGTATGAAGTGGCCTGGGCCGGTGCGATGAAGCAAAGCCCCGAGGTGGCCGGCCGCTTCAAGCCGCTCTTCTCGAAGTGATCGACCGCCTCTCCAGGCAGTACGGCCGCCTGCTGGCGGCCCTCGCCCTGGTGGGCTGCGCCATCCTGCTGGCGATGATGCTGATCATCGTGGCCGACGTCGCCCTGCGCAACCTGGCCATCCCCGGACTGCCGCAAGGCCTGGCATGGAGCAACGAGATCTCCGAGCTGATGCTGTACCTGCTGACCATGTGCGTGGCGCCCTGGCTGCTGCGCCAGGGCCAGCACATCCGGGTGGACATCCTGCTGCAGGCCATCCCGCGGCGGCTGGCCTGGCAGCTGGAATGGATCGGTGACGTCATCGGCCTGGCCTGCTGCGTCCTCATCGCCACGTATGCCGCGCAGGCCGCCTGGTCCAGCTACACCTCGGGCGCCGTCAACATCAAGACGCTGGTCACGCCGGAGTGGTGGGCGCTCGCGCCGCTGCCCTTCGTGTTCGTGCTGCTTTCGATCGAGATGGTCTTTCGCATGATCCGCCTCGCGCACGGCGAACGCGGCCCGCGCCACGACGCTGTCGGCTCCGCATGAGCGACTGGGGCGTCGCGGCCTGGTTGATGCTCGGTGGCTCCACCGTGCTGCTGTTCATCGGCATGCCGGTGGCGCTGACCTTCATCACCGTCAACATCGTGGGCGCCTGGCTCTACATGGGCGGCGAGGCCGGCCTGGCGCAGCTGGCGCGCAGCAGCGTGACCTCGATCACGGCGTTTTCGCTCACGCCCATCCCCCTGTTCGTGCTGATGGGGGAAGTGCTGTTCCACACCGGGCTCGCGCTCAAGGTGATCGAAGGCATAGAGCGCCTGATCCGGCGCGTGCCGGGGCGGCTGGCGGTGGTGGCCGTGGTGGCGGGCACCGTGTTTTCGGCGATCTCCGGCTCCACGATCGCCACCACGGCCATGCTGGGCTCGCTGATGCTGCCCGTGATGCTGGCGCGCGGCTACCACCCGGTGCTGGCCACCGGGCCCATCATGGCCATCGGCGCGGTCGACATGCTGATCCCGCCGTCGGCGCTGACGGTGCTGCTGGGCTCGCTGTCGGGCATTTCCATTTCCAAGCTGCTGGTGGGCGGCGTGATGCCCGGCATCGTGCTGTCGCTGGCCTTCGTGGTGTGGATCATCATCAGCGTGCGCATCAGCCCGAAGCTCGCGCCGCAGGACGACACCGGCTCGGGCCACCGCGGCTGGGCGCGCTGGCAGCCGTTCTTCGCCTACGTGCTGCCCACGCTGTCGATCTTCGGCATCGTGGTGGAGGCGCTGGCCTACGGCTGGGCCACGCCCACGGAGTGCGCCGCACTGGGCGCGTTCGCCACCATGGTGCTGGCCAGCCTGTACGGCGCTCTCACGCGCAAGGCGCTGCTCCAGGCGCTCAAGGGCACCGCCGCCATTTCCGGGATGATCCTGTTCATCATCCTGGGCGCCACGGCCTTCGCGCAGATCCTGTCGTTCTCCGGCGCGAGCACCGGGCTGGTCCAGCTGATCACCGGCCAGGGCCTTTCCACCGCCATGGTGGTGGCCGGGATGATGCTGGTGCTGATCTTCCTGGGCGTCTTCGTGGACCAGGTCAGCATGATGATGATCACGCTGCCGATCTTCATGCCCATCGTGCAGACCCTGGCGATCGACCCGATCTGGTTCGGCGTGATGTTCCTGATCTGCATGCAACTGGGGCTGTTGCTGCCGCCGCATGGGCTGCTGCTGATGACGATGCGCGGCGTCGCGCCCGCCGAGGTCACGATGGCGCATATCTTCCGCGCCGTCATCCCCTACGTCGCCATGAGCCTGCTGCTGCTGGCCGCGGTGTTCTGGTTCCCGCCGATCGCGACCTGGCTGCCGCGCTTCATTCAGTGAGCCCCTGAGGGCGCGATGCCCCGCGGCTCAGCCGGGCATCGGCCGCCCGCAGCGCCAGCACTGCTCGAATCCGCCCTCCACCATCTCGCCGCAGTCGCACAGCCAGCGCCGCTGCGGCGCGTGCGTCAGGTCCCGCAGGAAAGCGCGCGCCTCGGGCTCCTGATCGTCATGCATCAGCCACACCTCGGGCAGGCATTGGTCGGGAGGCAACTCGCCCGCGCCGGCGCCGAGAAAATAGCGCTGCACCGAGGCCTCGATGCCGGCCTGCCGCAGCGCGTCGGCCCAGAACGCGGCGATCGCGATATTGGGTGCCTGGGCAAGCCGTCGCATGGCGATTCAGGGTTCGGCGCGGCGCAGCGGCTGCCCGGCCGCGCGCACGATCGGCGGCGCGCAGATCTCGGCCCGCGCGAGGGCATCCAGCGCGGCCGTTACGCCGTCCGGCGACGCTTTGCTGCCGCGCCAGAAATGGACGGCGGCTTCGATGTCGGCGATGTGGATTGCGGCCATGGCAGGGGGCGGGACGGCGACTTGCCCAGCATTACACAAAAACGGCTGACTTGTGATCTAATTCGGCCCACGAAGGGGAGTAGCTCCCGCCCGATGCGACTTGCGCCGGCCTGTCCGGACCGCCGCGCACCGGGTATCGGCAAGTCGTCAGTACGAAGTTTAAAACTTCCGGCTTGCCGGGCAGGCGCATTCATGCCGAGCCAGACCTTCGATGCGGAACCTGATCCAGGTCCCGGTCGAAGCGTTCGTGAGCCCCGGCGATCACGACACCCTGGCCGTTCCTGATCCGGTTGCTCGATCGATCCGAACCGGAGCTTTGTCATGGAGTTGTTTTCAACCGTCTGGTGGTCGGCATTGCTGGCCATCGTTCTCATCGACCTGGTGCTCGCCGGCGACAACGCGATCGTGATCGCGCTGGCGGCGCGCAGCCTGCCGGCGCGGCTGCAGCGCAAGGCGATCATCTGGGGCACGGTCGGCGCCATCGCCGTGCGGGCCGCCATGACGGTGGGCGTGGTGTGGCTGCTGAAAGTCCCGGGGCTCATGCTGGTCGGGGGCCTGGCCCTGTTATGGATCGCCTACCGCCTGCTGGCCGACCCCGGTGGCGACGAGGAGCACGGCCCGGTGGCGCATACCTTTTGGGGCGCGATGAAGACCATCGTGGTCGCCGACGCGCTGATGGGCATCGACAACGTGCTCGGGGTCGCCGGCGCGGCCCACGGCTCATTCGACCTGGTGGTCATCGGCCTGCTCATCAGCGTGCCCATCGTCGTCTTCGGCAGCTCGATGGTGCTCAAGCTGGTGGACCGCTTTCCGGTCATCATCCAGGCCGGCGCGGCCGTGCTGGCCTTCACGGCGGCGGGCATGATCGTCGGCGAGCCTTTGCTGGGCGAATTTTTCGATCACCGGGCGGCGCGCTGGGGCACCTACGTCGCCGCGGTCGCGGCCGTCCTGCTGGCGGGACGGTGGACGGCACGCACCAAGGCCCCGGCGGAATCGACGCAGGCCAGGGCGCCGGCGCCACAGCCCGATTGAGCTCTGTCCGCCCACGAACGGCACGGATCGGCCAGCGACTGGCCCGCGCGGGGAGTTCTGGACCGCGCGGTGTATCCTTGCCGTCCATGATCAAGCTCATCGCGAAATGGCTGCTCAGCGCGGCCGCGCTCCTGTTCGTCGCCTACGTGTACGCCGGTGTCGAGGTCCGCAGCTTCGGGTCGGCGCTGATCGCGGCGTTCGCGATCGGCCTGCTCAACAGCGTGGTGCGGCCTATTCTGGTGGTCCTCACCCTGCCGGTGACGGTCGTGACACTGGGTCTGTTCCTGTTCGTCATCAATGCGCTGATGTTCTGGGCCGCTGCCAGCGTCCTGGACGGCTTTCATGTGCAGGGCTTCGTCGCCGCGCTGATCGGGTCGCTGATCTACTCGGCGATCGGGATCATCATCGAGTCAGCGCTCGAGAGCCTGTTCGCGCAGAAGTGACTCCACCTGCCGCGCGCGGGTGTCGATGATCGAAGCCTCGATGTGGTCGGCGCCGCCCGGCGCGGCCTTGCGCGCCAGTTCCTGTGCGGCCTTGAATCGGTCCAGCGCCGCCTGGTAATCCAGGTGCGCGACCTGCGCTTCCGCTTCCGCGCGGATCGCCCGCAGCGTCTGCCCCTGGGCCGTGTACGCGGCCGCCAGCAGCTGCCAGGCCTGGGCATCGCGCGGGTGCAGCGCCACCCAGGTTTGCAGCCGCTGCGCCGCCTCGGCCGCGCGGCCGCTGGCCACGCGGGCCTGCGCCCCCAGCAGCAGTTCGGGCCGCGCACCCGCCGCGCCATCGAGGTCAGCCCCCGGCGCGGCATTGCCCGCCGCGAGGGCGATTTCTGCGGCCAGCAGCCCCGCGAGCCGCGCGGCTTGCGCATCGCCGGCCGCGGTGGCCGCCAGTTTCGCGGCGAGCCGGGCCGCCGCCGGATCGCGCAGCTTGGAACTCGCCAGCGCGGCGGCATACAGAACTCCGGCTTGGCGCGCGCGCGGCAGGCTCGCCAGCGCGCCGTTCGCCTCGCGGACGTAGCTGCGCAATCCGTCGACGCCCGGGTTGGACAGGACGCGGGCGCGCCCGACCATCATGGCATGCACCAGATCCGGCGCCGGCACGCCGGAGCGGGCCGCCAGTTGCTGGCGCGATTGCATGTCGGCCATGCGCTCGGTCGTCATCGGGTGCGTGCGCAGGTAGGGGAACGCGCCATTGTCGTTCAGGCGAGCCGAATGCTGCAGCTTGTCGAACATGGACACGAAACCCTGGGCCTCGAAGCCCGCCTGGGTCATCACGCCGAAGCCGATGCGGTCGGCCTCGCGCTCCATGTCGCGCGAAAAATTGAGCTGGTTCTGGATCGCCAGCGCCTGGCCGCCCGCCACGACCGCATTGGCTGCGTCGGGGCTTTTGCTCGCCGCGAGCGCGCCCAGGATCATGGCGCCTATCACCCACGGCGCCTGACGGTTCTGCTGCGTCATCAACCGCGAAATATGGCGCTGCGTGACGTGGCTGAGTTCGTGCGCCAGCACGGACGCCAGTTCGTCGCGCGTGGCGGTCACGTTGAGCAGGCCCAATTGCAGGCCCAGCCAGCCGC
>JAMPXR010000206.1 GCA_023701085.1 Ramlibacter sp.
CCAGCGCGGCGAACGCGATGCCGGCGACGGTGAACGCCGTGATCGCCTCGCCGACCAACAGCCATGCCATCACGGCCGTGGTGGGCGGCACCAGGTACATCAGGCTGGACACCGACGTGGCCGCGCCGCGGTGAATGAGCAGGAACAGCAGCGAGCTGCCGCCCAAAGTCAGCGCGAGCACCGACCACGCCATCGCGCCGGCCAGCTCGCCGTTCCAGCGCATGCCCTCGGATTCGAGCAGCGCCAGCGGCAGGGTGACGACGAAGGCGGCACTGAGCTGGACCAGGCTGGCCGTGCGCACGTCGCACGGCGACACGTAGCGCTTCTGGTAGATCGTCCCCGTCGTGATGCTGAGCAAGGCACCCACCGCCGCCGCGAAGTTGGCCGCGCTGATCTCGCCCACACCCAGCTTCTGCCACACGACCATCGCCAGGCCGCCGAAACCCAGCGCCAGGCCGCCCCACTGGCGCGCGGACACCGCGCCGCCCCGCGACGAAACCCAGATCGCGGTCAGCACCGGCTGCAGCCCCACCAGCAGCGCCGCCAGGCCGGCGCCCATGCCCATCTTGACGGCGGCCCACACACCGCCGAGATACCCGGCGTGCATCAGGATGCCGGCCACGGCGAGGTGCTTGACCTGCCCGCGCTCGCGCGGCAGCAGCGCGATACCGGCCGCCACGGCCCAGGCGAGGAAGCAGGCGACGGACAGCAGGTAGCGCAACGCCAGGAACTTCATGGGCGGCGCATGGGGCATGCCGAAACGCGCGACGATGAAGCCGGTGCTCCAGATGAGCACGAAGATCGCGGGCATGGCGCGAACCAGCGCATCCTGCCGGGACAATGGGCTCATCTGGCTACTTCACCCGCTTGCGGATTTCCGGCAGGGCTCTTTGCAGGTAATAGGCCATGGACCAGACGGTCAGGATCGCGGCGATCCATATCAGCCAGGTCCCCCACACGCCGGTGTCGACCAGCCCGAACAGATGGCCGTCGAACAGCAGGAACGGGATGGCGATCATCTGCACCGTGGTCTTGAGCTTGCCCAGCATGTGCACCGCCACGCTCTTGGAGGCGCCGATCTGGGCCATCCACTCGCGCAGCGCGGAGATCGCGATCTCGCGGCCGATGATGATCAGGGCCACGAACACGTCGGCCCGCTTCAGGTGGACCAGGACCAGCAGCGAGGCGCACACCAGGAACTTGTCGGCGACCGGATCGAGGAAAGCGCCGAAGGACGACATCTGGTTGAGCCTGCGCGCCAGATAGCCGTCCAGCCAGTCGGTGAGCGCGAAGGCCACGAACAGCACCGTTGCGATGAGGTTCTGCAGCGCCGGATCGAGGCCCAGGTAGAAGACGCCGATGATCAGCGGGATCGCGACAATGCGCGTCCAGGTCAGGATCGTGGGGACGGTGAGGAACACCCCTCGATTCTGGCATGCCGCCCGGGTGGACCTGGGCGGACCGGTGAAATAGGGCCGGGTCAGTGCAGCGCCCGGTAGATCGCCTCGGCCAGTTCCCTGGAAATGCCCTCGACGCTGGCGATGTCGTCCACGCCGGCGGCAGCCACGCCGCGCACGCCGCCAAATCGCTGGAGCAGGCGCGCGCGCTTCCTGGCGCCGATGCCCGGGATGTCCTCCAGCCGGCTGCCGCCCACCCGCACCCTGGCGCGCCGCGCCCGCATGCCGGTGATGGCGAAGCGATGGGCCTCGTCCCGGATCTGCGCCACCAGCATCAGCGCGGCGGAGTCCTTGCCCAGGTACACCTTGTCGCGCCCGTCCGCGAACACCAGCTCCTCCAGGCCCACCTTGCGGCCCTCTCCCTTCTCGACGCCCACGATCACCGCCAGGTCCAGCCCCAGTTCGGCGAAGACCTCGCGGGCCATGCTCACCTGCCCCCTGCCGCCATCGACCATCACGAGGTCGGGCAGGCGCCCCGCTCCCCCGGAACCGGCCGGCGGCGTCGCCTCGGGAGAATCGCGTCCCGCTTCGGCCAGCTTGCTGTAGCGGCGCAGCAGCACCTGGCGCATCGCGGCGTAATCGTCGCCCGGCGTGATGCCGTCGATGTTGTAGCGCCGGTACTCGGAGTTCTGCATCCTGTGATGGTGGAACACCACGCACGATGCCTGCGTGGCTTCGCCCGCCGTGTGGGAGATGTCGAAGCATTCGATCCGGAAGGCGTCCAGTTCGTCGGGCTCGAGGTCGAGCGCCTCGACCAGCGCGCGCGTGCGCGCCTGCTGCGATCCTTCCTCGGCCAGCAGGCGCGCCAGCTGGAGGGCAGCGTTCGTTTCCGCCATCTCGAGCCAGCGCCGGCGCTGTTCGCGCGGGTGGTGGACAGCCCTGATCTTCAGCCCGGCCTGCAGGGACAAGGCATCGATCAGCGCGCGGCCAACCGGCTCGCTGCTGATCAGGGTGGGCGGCACGGGCACGCCGATGTAGTGCTGCGCGATGAACGCTTCGAGCACCTGCGCCTCGACCCGGGCGCTCGGCGCGGCCTGCGCGTCCTCGTCGGACCGGCTGTCGAAGTCCTGCAGTGCCGCAGCGTCCTCGATGTGGCTGGGGAAATGGGGCCGGTCGCCCAGGTGCCGGCCGCCGCGCACCATCGCCAGGTTGACGCAGGCCTTGCCGCCCTGCACCTTCACGGCCAGGATGTCCACGTCCTTGTCCGAAAGCGATTCCACAGACTGCTGGTGCAGCACCTTGGACAGCGCGCCGATCTGGTCGCGCAGCCGCGCCGCCAGCTCGAACTCCAGCTTTTCCGCGTGCCGCGTCATGCGCGATTCCAGCGCCGCCAGCACCGCCTGCGTTTCGCCGCGCAGGAAGGCCTGGGCATCTTGCACGTCCTGCCGGTATTCCTGCGCCGAGATCAGGCCGACACAGGGCCCCGAGCAGCGCTTGATCTGGTACAGCAGGCAGGGCCGCGTGCGGTTGGCGAAGACGGTGTCCTCGCAGGTGCGCAGCCGGAACACCTTCTGCAGCAGCTGGATCGATTCCTTCACGGCCCAGGCACTGGGGTAGGGCCCGAAGTAGCGGTGCTTTCGATCGACCGCGCCGCGGTAATAGGCCACCCGCGCGAACGTGGCGGCCGGCCCGGCCGCCGCCTCGTCCTGGACCGGTCTGTCCGGGCCCGTGATCTTGAGGTAGGGGTAGCTCTTGTCGTCCCGGAACAGGATGTTGTAGCGCGGGTGGAGCGTCTTGATCAGGTTGTTTTCCAGCAGCAGCGCCTCGGCCTCGGAGCGCACCACCGTGGTCTCCAGCCGCACGATCTTGCCGATCATGTGACCGATGCGCGTGCCGCCGTGGTTCTTCTGGAAGTAGCTGGCCACGCGCTTCTTCAGGTTGCGCGCCTTGCCCACATACAGGACGGCCCCTTCGGCGTCGAAATAGCGGTACACGCCCGGCAGCGCCGGCAGCGCCGCGACCTGCGCCAGCAGTTGATCGGAATGCACGTCGGACATACAAGCGCTATTGTGGACAATCGGCGCGAAGGGATTCGCCCCGCCATGCTCTGGGACATCTTCTGCAAGGTCATCGACAACCACGGCGACATCGGCGTGTGCTGGCGCCTGTCGGCCCAGCTGGCGGCGCGCGGCGAGCAGGTGCGGCTCTGGGCGGACGACGCGTCGGCGCTCGCCTGGATGGCGCCCGGCGGCTGCGCCGGCGTGCAGGTCATGCCCTGGAACGCGCAGTCGCGGCCGGCCGAACCCGGCGACGCGGTGATCGAGGCGTTCGGTTGCGAGCTGGATCCGCCGGTCCAGCGCGAGATCGCCGCGCGCAGCAGGGCGCGGGGCCGCCAGCCCGCATGGATCAACCTGGAATACCTGAGCGCCGAATCCTTCGCGCGGCGCAGCCACGGCCTGCCCTCGCCCGTGCTGGCCGGCCCGGCCGCCGGGTTGACCAAGCATTTCTTCTACCCTGGCTTCACGACCGGGACGGGCGGCCTGCTGCGCGAACCGGACCTGCTCTGGCGGCAAGCGCAGTTCGACCGGCGCCGCTGGCTGGGCCGATGGGGCGTGACGCCGGACCCGGGAACCCGCGTGGTCAGCCTGTTCTGCTACGAGCCCTCCGTGCTGGACACGCTGCTCGCGCAGTTGGCGCACGCCCCGGATCGCACGCATCTGCTGGTGACGGCGGGTCGCGCCGCGGCGGCGGTCCGCACGGCCCTCGCCAGGAACGCCGAGCGGGACCCGGACTGGAACCGCTCCTCGGCGCTGTCGATTTCCTTCCTGCCCCTGTTGACGCAGACGGACTTCGATCACCTGCTGTGGGCTAGCGACCTGAACTTCGTGCGCGGCGAAGACTCGCTCGTTCGGGCGCTGTGGGCCGGCAAGCCGCTGGTCTGGCAGCTCTACCCGCAGCACGACGATGCGCACCACGCCAAGCTCGCGGCGTTCCTGGACTGGCTGGAGGCGCCGGCGGATCTGCGCGCGTTCCATCTGGCCTGGAACGGCGCCGGCGGCGCGCCGCCCGACGCGTCATCGCGCGCCTGGAGCGACTGCGTGCTGCAGGGCCGGGCGCGCCTGCTCGCGCAGGACGATCTGGCGACACAGCTCATGCGTTTCGCCCTGGCGCCTGGAAGGGCTCCCGCATGAGGCTGCTGCTCGTCGAGGACGACGCCATGATCGGCCGCGCGATGCGCCAGGGATTGGCCGATGCCGGGTTTACGCCCCGCGGCCACCAAAGGCCGGCAAGCAGCCATAACACCAGCAGCGCGGCCAGCTGCCGCGCACCGGTGTGGAGCACCTGGTTGAGCAGCCAGTGATCGCGCCAGGCGAACCCTTGCGGGCCCGCCATCAGCCGGGCCAGCGGCAGGTCCAGGCCGGCGGCGTCCCAGGCCAGGAACAAGACGAAGAACGCGAAGGCCCAGGCCCAGGTGTCCCAACCATTCCAACGGCCCCGTTCGAACTGCGAAATCTGCATCGCCGGCGAGTCTGGCCGAGGCAGACTTAAGCCAGCCTGAAGGGCTGGTGCCCGGGATGGCGGAGTCACCCGCGATTCAAGCTAGAATATGGGGCTTTGCGCAGTCGGCCGAAAGTTAGCGTCGCTCCTGCGCCGAACCGCGGCCTTCCGGGCCCGCCCGGTCAACCGACACCGCCAACTTTTCTCGCAAACTGCTATGAAGATCGCTCAAGAAATTCGCGCCGGCAATGTGATCATGCACGGCAAGGACCCCATGGTCGTGCTCAAGACCGAGTACGCGCGGGGCGGGCGCAACGCCGCGACGGTGCGCATGAAGCTCAAGAGCCTGCTCAACAACTTCGGCACCGAAGTCGTGTTCAAGGCCGACGACAAGATGGACCAGATCGTGCTGGACAAGAAGGAGTGCACCTACTCCTACTTCGCCGACCC
>JAMPXR010000207.1 GCA_023701085.1 Ramlibacter sp.
CACGCGAACGATCTTGCGAAACAGCTTGACGTGGGGCGCGACGAGCGGCCGCTGGTCGATGTCCTGCAGCGCGCCACGGCCCTGCAGCGCGGTCGGCGCGGCGCCCCCCAGCAGGATCACCGGCGACTGCGCCAGCTGGGCGTTCTTCAAGGCCGTGATGGTGTTGGCGATGCCCGGTCCCGCTGTCACCGCCGCGACGCCCGGCAGGCCCGACAGCCGCGCCGTCGCGTCGGCCGCGAACACGGCGGTGGCTTCGTCGCGCACGTCGACCACGCGGATGCCGCGCGCCCTGGATGCGCTCAGGATCGGCGAGATGTGGCCGCCGCACAGGGTGAAGAGGCAGCGCACGCCGTGCGCCCGCAGCGCGTCCGCGACGCGGTCGCCGCCGTGCTGCGCGGGCAGCGATTCCGGTTTCATCGTGTCGCTCTGTCTTTCAGTTTTCAGGCCCAGTGCACCGCGCCGCCGGTGGCATACCAGTGGTCCACCGCATCGCTGACGGCGGCCTCGATGCGGCTGCGGCGGATCTTCATGGTCGGCGTCAGGCAGCCATTTTCGATCGACCAGGGCTCGCGCGCCACCACGATCATGCGCAGCCGCTCGTGCAGCGCCAGTTCGCCGTTGACATTCTCGAGCAGCCGGCCGAGTTCGGCCTGAACCTGCGAGCGCACAGCCGGGTCGTCCAGGCGCGGGCGGATGCTTTCCGCCAGCACGACGATCGCGTACGCGGCGGACTGGCCGACACCGGAGACCAGCGACAACTCCACCATCGGATGGGCGTTCAGCATGTTCTCGATCGGGGCCGGCGCGACGTATTCGCCCTTGGCGGTCTTGAACAGATCCTTGACGCGCCCGGTCAGCTTGAGCAGGCCGTCGGGGCCACGCTCGCCCTGGTCGCCGGTACGGAAGAATCCGTCCTCGGTAAAGGCCTGCGCATTCAGGTCGGGCCGCTTGTAATAGCCGGCGAACTGGCCGGGGGCCTTGATCAGGATCTCGCCGTCCTCGCTCAGGCGCGCCTGCACCCCCGGCAGGGGCACGCCCACGTAACCCGGCGCGCTCAGCCGCTCGGAGGAGCTGTGGGAAAACGCGAAGTCCTCGGTCATCCCGTAGCCTTCGACCAGTTTCAGCCCCAGCCGGCGGTACCAGGCGATCAATTCCGCGGGGATGGGGGCCGAGCCGCTGCCGGCCCGCCGCACCTTATCCAGGCCCAGGCCCTTGAGCACCTTGCGGCCGACCAGGCGGCCCAGGAGGGGAATGCGCAGCAGCCGGTCCAGCTTTGCCGGCGGCATCTTCGCGAAGACACCCTGCTGGAACTTGAGCCACAGGCGCGGCACGGAAATGAAGGTGGTGGGGCGCGCCCTCTGCAGGTCCGCGACGAAGGTGTCCAGCGCCTCGGCGAAGAAGATGTGCGCGCTGCCGTCCACCAGCGAGGCGCACTCGACCCAGGCGCGCTCGAAGCTGTGTGCCAGCGGCAGGTAGGAGATCATCCGGTGGTCCCCGCCTTCCCCGAGGATCGACCGCATGTAGTTGACGATGCCGACGCTGGCCCGCGTCACCGCGCTGAAGGGCAGCATCACGCCCTTGGGCTGGCCGGTCGAGCCGGAGGTGTAGATCAGCATCGCCAGTTCATCGGGCGAACGGTGCGGTTTCCCCAACACCGGATCGGTGCGCGCGACGATCGCATCCCAGGTGTCGTAAGGCGTGGCCGGCGCGAGCGGCAACGCGATGCACGGCAGGCCTTCGGGCACGCCGCGCGCCTGCTGCTCCCAGATGTCGAGCTTGCCCACGAACAGCAGGCTGGCCTCGCTGTCTTCCAGCACGAAGCGGACCGTCTCGGCGGTCTCGGTCGGGAAGATCGCCACGGTGGTGCCGCCCGCCATCCAGATCGCCAGTTCCGCCATGAAGAAGTGCGCGCAGTTCTTCGACAGGATGGCGATGCGCGCGCCGCGCTCGAAGTCCATCGACAGCAGGTGGCAGGCCATGCGGCGCGCCTGCCCCACCACCTCGGCCCAGGTGTAGTCGATCACCCGGCCGCCGCCCACGGGCTGCGTCAGGTACACCTTCCGCGCGCGCTCTTTCTCGTGGTCGAGCACGTGGTCGAGGATCAGCTTGTCCTGTGTCATGTCCCGATTCCCTGGCGCGTGGAGACAAGTGCGCCGGACTCCGGCGCACAGGTTACCCGTGCCCATCCGCGCGGGGCTACTGGTGGATTCCCGTGTGTGGTGCCGTGGGGTCGCGGCAGGCGCAGCCCTGCGCAGGCTCACACTGTTGCGGTCTGCGCTTCGCTCCGACTTCGCTGCGTCGCCCGGCCTGGGGTCGGCGGCGCAGAACTCGCTACGGGCCATGAAAGGCCCTCCGCTCAAACAACTGCGCCGAGTCAGTTCACAAGGCGCGCTGCAGCGCGCTCCGACCCCAGGCCGGCCGACGCAGCCGCACCAGAGATCGCCTGCGCCGGGCTGCGCCTGCCGCGGGGACACGCCGCGCGTGAACTGTGGGTCAAGGCGCCGGCGCTCCGCCCTGGAACCACTGCGCGATCAGGGCCCGTTCGGCTTCCGTGATGCCGGTGGCGTTGTTCATCGGCATGAGTCGGGTGACGACGGCCTGCTGGTACACGGACTGGGCATGTTGCCTCACGGCCGCGGGCGAATCGAGCCGCACGTTCTTCATCTGGACCTGCGCGCCGTGGCACAGGTAACAACGTTGCGCCAGCACCTGCCGCACTTCCTGGTACCCGACGGCGCGCGGCGCCTCGGTCACCGCCTTGGCCGCCGCCTCGGGTCGCAGCCAGGCCACCACGCCCGCGATCACGGCCACGCCCACGGCGGCATACGGCAAGGGATGCCGGTTGCGGCCCAGCTTCCAGCCATGGCGCAGCACGAAGAACTGGCGTATCGCCGCGCCGGCGAACATCATGAGGATCAGCACCAGCCAGTTGCGCGGATGGCTCCACGTGAAGCTGTAATGGTTGCTCAGCATCGAAAACAGCACCGGCAACGTGAAATAGGTGTTGTGCACGCTGCGCTGCTTGGCGCGCTGGCCGTGGATCGGGTCCACCGGCCGCCCCGCCTTGACCGCCGCCACCACCTTCCTCTGCCCCGGGATGATCCAGAACAGCACATTGGCGCTCATCGCCGTGGCCAGCATCGCGCCCACCAGCAGGAACGCCGCCCGGCCCGCGAACCACCGGCAGGCCAGCCACGAGGCCACGCAGACCAGCACCACCACCAGCGCCGCGACGAGGGCGTCGCCCTTGCCACGCTCGCCGAAGACGCGGCAGATCGCGTCGTAGAGGAGCCAGAACAGCGCCAGGAACGACAGCGCCGCGGCCACCGCGACGCCCGGCGGCCAATCCATGACCGACTTGTCGACCAGGTAAGTGCCGGGCTGCCACAGATAGGAGATCGCGAACAGCGCGAAACCGGTCAGCCAGGTCGCATAGCTTTCCCAATAGAACCAGTGCAGGTGGGCGGGCAGCGCGGGCGGCGCGACATTGAACTTGACCGGGTGGTAGAAGCCGCCGCCGTGCACCGCCCACAACTCGCCGTCCGCGCCCTGCTTCCTGAGCTCGAGGTCGGCCGGCGGCGTGAGGCTGGCGTCGAGGAACACGAAATAGAAGGACGAGCCGATCCAGGCGATGGCGGTGATCACGTGCGCCCATCGCAGCAGCAGGTTGGACCAGTCGAGAAGGTAGCTTTCCATGCGTGTCAGCCGCGCCGCGCGCCGCCCTCGTCATGCGGCGGCGCCAGTTGCAGCAGCTGCGCCGCCACGGCCACGGCGATCACCTCCGGCTGCTTGCCCCGGATGCCGGGCAGCCCGATCGGGCAGGTGACGCGCGACAGCTCCTCGCCGGTGAAACCGCGTTCGGCCAGCCGATGCCGGAACGTGGCCCACTTGGTCCGGCTGCCGATCAGGCCGATGTAGCAAAGGTCCTGGCGCTGGCGCTGGCGCCGCAGGCAGGCCGCCACGATGTCCAGGTCCTCGGCATGGCTGAAGCTCATGATCAGCACGCGCGATTGCGCCGGCAGATCCGCGACCGCGGCATGCACCGGGTCCGAGTGCTCGCAAACCACGTGGTCCGGCACTTGCGGCGGAAAGATCTCGTCGCGGCTGTCGATCCAGGTGACGGCGAACGGCAGGGGCGCGAGTGCCTGCACCAGCGCCTTGCCCACGTGGCCTCCGCCGAACAGCGCCAGCGGCGCCCGCCGCAGGGCCTGCCGCGCCTGCAGCGCCGCGATGTCGCTGGCGCCGACCCGCTGGAAGCGCAGCTGCATCACGCCGCCGCAGCATTGCCCGAGGCCCGGGCCCAGCGCATAAGGGCGCACATCGTCGCCCTGCCCTCCCGCCAGCCGGCGCCGCGCCTCCTCGATGGCGTCGAGTTCCAGATGCCCACCGCCGATGGTGCCGAGCACCGCAGCCGGAAAGACGGCCATCCAGGTGCCGGCCTCGCGCGGCACCGAGCCCTGCGTCGCCTCCACGCTCACCAGCACGGCGGCGTCGCTGATCGATCCTGGTGTGACAACCTTCATGGACAGTCGCAGCTTAAAGCGTCTATTCGCAACAGTCGTTGCCGCCTGGTAAACCCCGTCGTCAAGCCGGTCCATTTCGCGTTGAATAGCTCAGCTTTCACGCACGGGCGACGCGTGCGAATCAAGGAAACACCGATGAAGCATATTCCCGGCCGGTACCTGGCGGCGCTGCCGCCCCTGGCGATGGTCGCGGCCCTGCTGGCGGCTTGCTCCTCCACGCCGCTGCCGCCGCCCGCCCCGCCGGCGCAGCCCGCCACGGAGCCGGGCGCCGCGGACGGCCGCAGCCAAGCCCCCGCGCCGCGCGCCCGTTCCTCGAGCGCCGCCAATGCGCGAGCGTACCGTGCCGACGCGGCCAGCCACCTGTACGGCCTGAACCAGGAACGCATCTACAAAGGCCGGTTGCCGCCCATGCTGTACGCGATCGGCGTGCTCCAGGTGGAAGTCGACGGCCGCGGCAACGTGCGCAACCTCAACTGGATGCGCGCGCCCCGGCACGCGCCGGAGGTCGTGGCGGAGATCGAGCGGACCGTGCGCGCCGCGGCACCGTTTCCCGCGCCGGCGCGCATGGGCAAGGTGGTCTACACCGATACCTGGCTGTGGCACAAGAGCGGGCGCTTCCAGCTCGACACGCTGACCGAAGGCCAGGATTAGGGCCTGTTCACACTATTTTTGGCAGTGCGAACAGGCCCTAGTTGACCACCCCGAAGCGCCTGCGGCGCCTCACGACCCGCGGTAGGTCGAGTAGCTCCAGGGGCTGACCAGCAGCGGGACGTGGTAATGCTGGTCGGCATGGGCCACGCCGAAGTCCAGGGTGACC
>JAMPXR010000208.1 GCA_023701085.1 Ramlibacter sp.
GAAGGCGAGCGCGAAATGCGCCAGGTTGATCTGGCGCAGCATGCCCCAGGTCAGGCTCAGGCCCAGCCCGAGCAGCCCGTAGAGCGCACCGATGAAGACGCCCGACAGGACGGACTGGGCCAGCAGCGTGGCACTAGGCAGATACATGGTTCAAACAGGAAATCGGGCACGCGCCGCGGGGCGCAACCCGGCCCGAGGACCGGGTTGCCGTCGCGGCAGGCTTGGGCTCACTGGCCCAGGATCTTGGCGCCCGGCGCGGCCCACTCCTTGGGCCACACGGTGACCCACTGTCCGTTCTGGACCTGCTTCACGCGCATCAGGTCGTCGCCGTAGTTGTTGGTCTTGTCGAAGCGCAGCTTGCCCTGGATGGTGTCGACCTGGTTCTTCTTCAGCCAGTCCGACATCGCCTTGTCATTCAGGCCCTTGGTGGCCTTGACCGCCGCCTCCAGCACCTGCCAGGTCGAGTACGAGGCCGCCGCCTGGGTCTCCACGGCGTTGTCGGCCAGGCCGGCCTTGGTGGCGCGATCGTTGTAGATCTTGACGAACTCGGCGGCAATCGGATTGTTGGTAAAGGGGGCGTGCTGCTCGAAGATCGAAGCGGCCAGCGCGTTCTTGGCCTCCGGCAGCTTGGCCAGCGGCCCCGGCGCCGGGTACATGTAGAAATGCAGCGGCGGCGTGTAATCGATCTTCTTCATCGCGTCCAGCAGCTGGTTGCCTTCCAGGCCGATCGCGCCGACCCACACGAAGTCGGGCTTGGCGTCCTTGACGCGGTTGGCAATGGCGCCATAGTCGCGGTTGCCGAACTCCCATTCGAGGAACAGCACCTCGGCGAGGCCGCGCTTCTTCATCACGTCCTGCGCGCCCTTGGACATCAGAAAGACCGAGGGAAACTTGCTGGTCACGATGGCCACCGTCTTGGGCGGCTTGGACAGCGTGGCCAGCGCGTCGAGCACGGTGTTGGGCACCGTGGTCTCGGGGTTGGGGCCCACCGACCAGGCCGGGAACTGCATGTCGTACTTGGCCAGGCTGGGGATGCCCATGGTGTGGTGCACCAGCATCTTGCCGTAGCGCTGCGCCACGCCCATCGCGGAGACGATGTTCGGCGTCGCATAGGGCCCGATCACCAGGTCGACCTTGTCCACCGTGATGAGCTGCTCGTACAGCGTGCGCGCCAGGTCGGGCTTGGACTGGTCGTCCTTGACCACCCACTCGACCGGACGTCCGAGCAGGCCGTCCTTCTTGTTCAGTTGCTCGACGTAGATCTCGCCGGCAATCTTGTGGATGATCGCGGTGCCCGACAGCGGCCCGGTGAGCGACAGGGTGCTGCCGATGCGGATGGGCGCGCCGCTGGGGGCGGCCTGCGCGGGAGCGAGCGCGGCCAGCGCCAGCAGCGCCGCCGCGGTCCATGCACCTGTGATTCGTTTCACTGTCTTCATCGTTTGTCTCCAATGTTGATTGTTTGTCGCCAGCGCCTCAGGTCAGCAGCCAGCCGCCGTCCACATAGACATTGATGCCGTTGATGCCCTGGTTGTCGAGCAGGAACAGCACCGAGCCCGTCACTTCTTCGGTCGTCACCAGCCGGCCCAGCGGCGTGCGCGCGACCACCCGCTGCAAGACCTCGGGCGGCTTGCCGGCCCAGGCCGGGGTGTCGCCGACGATGCCAGGATGCACCGCGTTCACGCGCACCGGCGCCAGCTCGACGGCCAGCGTTTTGACCATGTTGTTGATGCCGCCGTTGACCGTCGTGACGGTGGTCGAGCCCGGATACGGGCGCTCCTTGGCCAGGCCGCCGAACAGCACGATGGACGCGTCGGGCGCAAGGCGCGACGCCAGCGTGTGCACCACCTCTGGATAGCCCACCAGCTTGAGCGTGACCAGGCGCTGGGCGCGGGCCGCGTCGAACTTGCGCACGCTGTTGTCGTCGCGTTCGATCGCCGCGATGACCAGGTTCTTTACGCTGCCCAGGCCGGCCAGTCGGCCCGCGATCGTCGCCGGCTCGGCCAGGTCCAGCGCCAGGCCCCGCGTGTTCCCGCCCACCTCGCGCGCCGCGGCTTCGGCGCGCGCGGCATCGCGGCCGGTGATGACGACTTCCTCGCCGCGGGCGGCCAGCACCCCCGCGAGGTGCTTACCGATACCCGAGGTCCCGCCTACGATGAGTGATACGCCTTTTGCCATGCTTGTCTCCTAAGTCCACCAAGTAGTTCGCTCGCGCTGCGTGCGGCGCCCCGCGTGCGCGCGCTATCCGTTGATCAAAGTGCCTTGCGCCGGCCTTTCGCGCGGCGCTCGGCTGCCAGTTTTTCCTTCAGGTAGGCCCAGTCGCGCTCGAACCGGTAGCCATGACGGTCCGGCAGCGGCGGCGACTGGGTCTCGATCCAGCGCACCGTGCTGTCGCTGGTGTTGTAGAAGGCGTGGACACAGCCCACGCCGGTCCAGAACAGATCGCCCTTGCGCAAGGTATAGCGCTGGCCGTCGGCCACCGCGTCGACCTCGCCGTCGACGATCAGGTAGCTCTCCTCCATCGGGTGGTCGTGCGGCTGCGCCACGCCGCCGGGCTGGTACTCCACCATGAACATGGTGTGCAGCTGCGCGTCCAGCCGCTTGTCCACCAGCATCTTCAGCGCGATGCCGCTGTAGGCGAGCAGCGCGGTGTTCATGCTGGCCGAGACCTTGGGCGCGTCCACGCGCGAACCGATCTTGAGCTTGTCGACCTGGATGTCGTCGTCCTCCATCCGGAACAGGTTGCGCGAGCGCGGGTCGCGGATGTCGAGTTCGAACGTTTCCTGCGCGTCGGGCGGGCCGAGGAAGAACGTGTCCTCGTCCGCGTCGGGACGCGGCTGCGGCGCGCACATGTCGAGCCAGCGCGCCCGGCCCTGGTCCGGCCCCAGCCAGGCGTGCGGCACGCCCAGCGGCACCACGCCGCAGGCGCCCGGCATCAGGCGGCAGGCCCGGCCCTCCAGCACCAGCACCGGCTCGCCTTCGAGCACGTAAAAACTTTCCTCGTGGGACTGCACATGCGTGTCGACCGAGCCGCCGGCCTTGAGCTGGCACAGGCCCACGCCCATGTGCACCGACCCCGACTTCTCGTCGACCAGCGATGCCCGGCTGTACGCCTTGCTGCGGCCGCGATACGCAGCCTGGGGGCGCATCTGCTCGGCCCTGACCAGATGGTGCATTGATCCACTCCGTGGGGGCAGCGCGCCCCCTTCTTCGTTGCTGAATGTTCAGTGGGACGAAATCCTATCGAAGCTTCTGTTTACTGTCAATGCACAATCGCTATACTTCGCACCACCCCATCCGCACACCATGGCGATCCGCAAACCCACCACCCGTCCGCGCGTGACGGCCGCCGCCGCGCCGCGCAAGCCGGCCAAGTCCGCCCCGGCCTCCGACGGCCTGGGCGCCCGGCTGCGAGCCGCCCGCGAGCGCCAGGGCGCCACCGTTCGCGGACTGGCGCGCGCCGTCGGCGTGTCGCCCAGCCTGGTCTCGCAGATCGAGCGCGGACGCGTCATGCCTTCGGTGGGAACGCTCTACGCCATCACGACCGAGCTCGGGCTGGCGGTCGATGACGTGTTCAAGGACGAGGGGGAAACCGTGACCCGCGCCGCCGGCCCGGCGACCGCGAAGGGCGCCGCCCGGCGCGCGGGCGGGACGGCGGCATCGTCGGGCGCACCTGTGCAGCAGCACGAAACAAGGCGGGTGATCCGGCTAGCTTCCGGCGTGCGCTGGGAATTGCTCACCGCGGCCCCGGACGACGAGATCGAGTTCCTTTACGTGGTGTATGACGTCGGCGGCGAATCGTGCCCCGTGGATTCGATGATGCAGCATGGCGGCAAGGAATACGCCTACCTGCTCAGCGGCCGGCTGGGCGTGAAGATCGGTTTCAACGAATACGAGATCGGACCGGGCGATTCGATTTCGTTCGACGCGCAAATGCCGCACCGCTTGTTCGCGATCGGCGAGCAGCCCGCCGTCGCGGTCTGGGTCGTGGCCAACCGTCAAGGCGACCGGCGCACGCCGGCCGTCCCCGCCGCCCGCGGCGCCCGCGGCGCCCGAGGAAGATCCAAATGAAGCCATCGAATCCACCCGCCATCGCATTCATCGGCCTGGGCCGCATGGGCCGGGGCATCGCGGGCCGCCTGCTGGGCGGCGGCCACGCGCTCGCGCTCTACAACCGCACCCCGGGCAAGGCGGGCGAATTGCGCGACGCCGGCGCGCTCGAGGCCGCCTCGATCGCGCAAGCCTGCGCGCAGCGCGAATTCGTGGTCACCATGCTGGCCGACGACGCCGCGCTCGAGGCGGTCGCGCTGGGCCCCGGCGGCCTGCGCGACAGCGCAAGCCCCGGCACGATTCACCTCGTGATGGGCACGCACGGCGTGGCGCTGGTGCGCGCGCTGGCGCGCGCGCACGCCGATGCCGGCCAGGTGCTGGTCGCCGCGCCGGTGCTCGGCCGGCCCGATGCCGCGGCGGCCGGCCAATTGGGAATCGTCGCGGCCGGGCCGGCGCAGGCCGTGCAGCGCTGCCGGCCGCTGTTCGAGCTGATCGGCAGGCGCGTCTTCGAAGCCGGCGAGCAGCCCGAGGCGGCAACGGCGATCAAACTGGCCAACAACTTCATGCTCGGCTGCGCGCTGCAGGGGATGGCCGAGGGCTTCTCGCTGGTGCGCAAGACCGGGGTCGACCCGCAAGTGCTGTACGACGTGATGACGGAAGGCTTGTTCGCGGCTCCGGCGTACAAGATCTACGGCCGCCTCATGGTCGATCAGGCCTACGAGCAGGCCGGCTTCACCACGCGGCTGGCGCTCAAGGACATGAACCTGGTGCTGGCCGCCGGCCAGGACCAGCAGGTGCCCCTGCCCAGCGTCAGCCTGCTGCGCGACCGGCTGCTGGGCGCCATGGCGCACGGCGAGGCCGAGCGCGACTGGGCGGTGCTGGCGCGCGAGCAGGCGCGAGCGGCCGGATTGGAATAAGCGGCGCCGCGCCATGCACCCGCGCGCGAGCGGACTCCGTCGGCCGATAAACGCGCGTCAGCCGAGTCAATTTGCGACATGTGTCGCACGACAATCGTCTGCGACAGCCGGCAGGCGCCCGGCCGGCATCCCATTGCCACCCGGCGCGCGCTGCGGCGTGACATGCCGCCATTGCGTGCCGCCTTCTCTGTGGAAGCTCCCACGCGCCGTCGGCATGGAAGTTGCAGACGGTCGTTGATCTGTTCACGACGATGAATCCCGACGCCTCGACCCACGACAAGCCGCTGTTCGAACTGCGCGGGATCAGCAAGTCCTTCCCCGGCGTGCGCGCGCTGGATGACGTGTCGTTCGAGATC
>JAMPXR010000209.1 GCA_023701085.1 Ramlibacter sp.
AGCCGGAACACCTGGCAGTTCGGGTCCGTGATGCCGTAGCGCTCCTTCATCAGCCGCGCCCACAGCCGGCGGCAAGCCCTGAACTTGCAGATGTCCTCGAAGAAGCGATTGTGGTTGGGCGTCATCAGGAAGGAGATCTTCGATGCCACCTTCTCGACCGCCACGCCCATGCGCTGCACCTGGTCCAGGTACGCGAGCCCGATCGCCAGGGTGAACGCGCCCTCGTGCACCGTGTTGGCCCCGGCCTCGCAGATGTGGTAGCCGCCGACGTTGATCGTCCAGTATTCGGGCACGTGCTGGGCGCAATACAGCAGGGTGTCGGCGGCCAGGCGCATGCCGGCTTCGATCGGGAAGATGTAGTTGCCCCGCGCGATGTACTCCTTGAGCACGTCGTTCTGCATCCCGCCGCGCAACCGGGACAGGTCCGCGCCCTGCTTGCGCGCCAGCGCGAGGTGCATGGCGATGGTGACGACCGCCTGGGCGTTGGACACCGAATAGACGTAGACCTTGTCCATCGGGATGCCGTCGAACATCACCTCCCAGTCGCGCAGCGAGGCGAGGCTCATGCCGACCTTGCCCACTTCGCCCGCCGCCTGCGCGTCGTCGGGGTCGTAGCCCAGTTGCGTCGGCAGGTCGAAGGCCAGGCTCAGTTCAGTCTGGCCGGCCGCCAGCAGGTTCTTGAACAGGACGTTGGTTTCCTGGGCGCTGGAGAAGCCAGCGTACTGGCCGATGCGCCACGGCACGTCGCGGTACATGGTTGCCGTGTTCCCGCGCGTGAACGGGAAGCTGCCGGGATAGGCTAGGTCGCGCAGGTAGTCGAACCCCTGCTGCTCCAGGTCGGCCGGCGTGTAGACCGGCTTGACTTCGAGCCCGAAGTCGGTGCGCCAGTGACGATCCCCGTCGCGCTCCAGTTCGGCACCATGCACTTGCCGCCATTCCTGCTCCGCGGCGCGGATCTGCTCGTTGTCGCTCATGTCGTTACCCTTTCTGGCCTGCGGTTTGCGCCGTCACCGCGTGCCGGCGGCGCGCGGCTTCCCGGATGAAGCCTGAAATCTCGTCCAGCGCCGTCCCGCCCTTGAACACGCGCGCCACGCCGGCCTCGGTCAGCAACGGGATGTCCTTGTTCGGGATGACGCCCCCAACGACGACCGAGACGTCGGCCAGCCCCGCCTCGCGCAGCTTCGCGGCCACCTTGGGTACGACCTCCTTGTGCGCGCCGCACAGGGAGCTCAGGCCGACGACGTCGACCTGCTCCTCAACCGCCGCCTGCACGATCTGGTCGACACTGTTGTAGTGCCCGAGGTAGATCACTTCCATGCCCGCGTCGCGCAGCGTCTGCGCCACGAGACGGATGCCGGCCTGGTGGCCGTCGAGGCCGGCCTTGGCCACCAATACACGCGCCTTGCGTTCCATCGTTCGCTCCTTACCAGGGCAGCCTGTAGCCACCGAAGACGTCCTTCATGGCAGCGGCAATCTCGCCGCTGGTCGCCCCAACGCGCACGGCCTCGATGATCGGGAAGATCATGTTCGAGTCCTCGCCGGCGGGCTGCGCAGCCACCCGCCGCACCTTGTCCAGCGCGCTGGCCAGCGCCGCTTGGTCACGCCGCTCCTTGTAGGCGCGCAGCGCCTTGATGCGTTCGTCCACCACCGCCGCCGGCGCCGGAAGGTAGAAGTCCTCCCGCTCCGTCGCGTTTTCCGGCGGATAGATGTTCAGCCCCAGCGACAGCTTCTCACCGGAGGTGACCCGCTCGACGTGGCGCGTGCCGGCCTCCAGGATCTTCTTGGCCGCGTACCCGTTCTTCACGGCCTCGACCATGCCACCCATGGCTTCGATGCGCTCCAGTTCCGCATGCGCGCGCTGTTCGACCTCGTGCGTGAGCACTTCTACTGCGTAGGAGCCGCCGAGGGGGTCGACGATGTCGCACACGCCGGTCTCGAACTGCACCAGTTGCACGCTGCGCAAGGCGGTGATGCTCGCCTCCTCGCTGGGAATGCCAAGTGGCTCGTCGTAGGTCTTGGGCGTCGCCGACTGGATGCCGGCGAAGGCCATCGCGAGGCACGCGATCGCGCCACGCGCTACGTTCATGTCACGAGAATCCTGGATAAGGTCCAGCCCGCCGGTGGACACGCGCACCCACGGCGCCATCGACTCCGCCTTCTTCGCGCCGTAGCGGTCGCGCATCAGCCCGGACCACAGCCGCCGCGCGGCCCGCCACTTGGCCACCTCGCAGAGGAAATCGCGATGGTTGACGCAGCCGAGGAAGGAGATGCGCGCCGCCACGTCGTCGATGTCGTAGCCGCGCTCCAGCGCCGCGCGGATGTAGGCAGTGCCGGTGGCCATGCCGAAGGCCAGCTGGTGGGCTTCGTCACAGGCCGATTCCTCGTACTGCAGGCAGCAAAGGTTGGACACGCGCGCCTTGGGCATGTGGCGGATGCCGAAGGTGATCACGTCGGTGGCCAGCCGCACCGACGGGTCCGGGGGGTAGATGAACTGGCTGTCGGTGAGGAAACCTTTGATGATGTCGTTCTGGAAGAAGCCCAGCGTGTCGGCCCAGGCAATGCCGCGCCGCTCGGCCAGCACGCACATCATCGCGACCCAGACCACCGCCAGCGGGTTGTTCACCCAGGCCACCGAGATCTTGCTGATGTCGATCGACTCCAGCACCGCTTCCAGGTCGTCCAGCGTGGAAAGGGACAGGCCGGTCTTGCCGACATCGTCGTAGGCCAGGGGATGGTCGCAGTCGTATCCCTGGATGGTCGGCAGGTCGAAGGCCAGATGCAGGGCCTTGCTGCCCTTGGCCTGCAAGAGTTTGAACAGGGCATTCGTCTCCTGCGGCGTGGAAAACCCCATGTACTGGGCCGAGAGGTAATGCTCGGTCCGGTACATCGTCGGCGTGATCCCGCGCGTGAAAGGTGCCTCCCCGGGAAAGCCCAGGCTCTTGCGGTAGTCGAAGCCGATCTTCTCCAGGTCGAGCGGCGTGTACAGCCGCTGGTAGGGGATGCCCGAATCGGAGGTGAACTCCGGCTTGCGTTCATGGGCGAACTGGTCGGCGTGGCGTTCTTCCCACGCGCGCAGTTCGTTCTCGATGTCGTTCAAGGACTGCATAGGCGGCCTCTGTCCTGTTGGGGTTGCAAGGGTTGGCGGGTCACGCGGTGAAGATCCGCTCCGGGTCGAAGAGTCTCAAGGTCGCGAGTTCCTGCTGGGTGATCGGATCGTGGCTCACGAGTGCAGCGGGCGGATCGATCGACCAGCCGCAGGAGGAGGCGAGGTCTTTCGCGACCTGGTCCGGCGAGCCGGGTCTCCTGGGGGCGACGAGACGCGCCAGCTTGAAAGGCGCGTCCGCTGCCGCCTTCTCGAACACGCCGAGCTGCGTCACCAGCGTGCGGACGTGGCGGCCCGACGTGGTCACGTAAGGGACGGCGTCCACCAGCCGCCTGGGTGACGCCGTGCACAGGACCAGCAGCTCGCTCGCGCTGTTGCCCAGGTCGTTGGCGCCGCCCGAGCCGACAAGGAAGGAGCCGTCGGACTGGCGCGTCGAATTGATGTTCCCCTGCCGGTCGACCTGGCCGGCGCCGATCACGGCCAGGCAGCGGTTGGCGGAGCCGCCCGCGAGCAGGCCGAGCACGTTCACAAAGCCGGCATGCATCTTGTTGCTGAACATGTTGGCGACGCTGAACAAATACGGGTCGCCGAACCGGGGCGCATAGCCGAAGAAGCCGGCCTCCGCCATCAGTTCCACATCGACGCCATCGGCCTTGAGCGCCGACACGGCGAGCCAGGCGGCGAGATTGGCCACGCCAGCGCCGGCGAGAACGGTCTTGTGGCCCCGGCTGCGCACGCTGCGCATGATCTCGCGGGCCGCGACGATGATCATCGTCTCTGCGTCGCTGCTGGCCGCGTCGCGCGAAATGTCCGCGTGCCGGGCGGCAAGCACCGCGCGCCAGGCCTGGGGATGGAAGCTCGCCTGCAGTGCCTGGACGCGCTGCGTGCCCAGCTGCTCGACGTAGGCGGCGTGGTCGGGGCAATCGAGCACGTGGCGGGAGATCCATTCGTCCAGGGCAGCATCGGAACGGGTCGCATCCTTGAACGTGCGGCGGAACTCGTAGTCCTCACCGTAGCCGCCGGCCTCGGGCAGGCCGAAGTTCGTCATGGGCTGCGGATGCGCTCCGAAGGGAGCGACGGACACGCTGCGCACGATGTGCCCGGGAATGCGCACGAGGTGAGCATGCTGCCGGATGAACTCGGTGGACACGAGTTTCTCCACCGTGAGCAGCACGCCGCCCTTGGCGGCGAAGGCGCCCCAGGCCTCCTCGCCGTAGGGACCGAGCAGGATCGCGTTGCCGCTGGCGTCGGCCGCGTAGGCGTGGACCACGGCGAGGTCGGGGCGCAAGGCCTGCAGCACGCCCACCGGCGCGCCATCGCGTGCGAACGGGTCGGCGACCTCACGGTAGCCGTTGGCCGCCGTGGCCAGGCCAGTGCCGCTCACCGATCGCGTGGGAATGAACGGCAACCCCATGGCGCCTGCCATCAGCCGGGTAGTGATCGTGAGGTTGGTGACCTCTTCGAGCGCGATGCGTCCGGCTGTGACAGCCTCGCGGAACACCCGGTTGGGGCCCGGAACGGGATAGGTATTGCCGCCGTAGGCGGCCGTGACGCGGTTCACCAGGTGGCCGTACACCATGATCAGGCCGGCTTCCAGCACCCCGGCGGAGATCAGGTGAAACTGCGGGTCCCGGCCCCAGAAACGGCGGATGATCTCGAAGGCGGCCGCATGCGCGCGCGCATGTCCGAATCCGGTGTAGAGGCTCATCCCCGGTTTCACCAGGGACGCAACAGCCTCCGACAGGGGCAGCACCTTGGCCGCGCCCTCATTGCGAGCCGGCTCCTCGTGCTGCCGCAGGATGGCATCGAAGACCTGTTGCGGGATCAATTCGCCGGAGGAGGACATGGACGGATCGGATGAAGATTCGGTGGATTTATGTACACATGACAGTTCCGACGGATCCCAAGTCATAGAGATACTGGCGAAGGCCGCATGGGCACATAGGGCTCAGTATGTATACATGATCGCTCATTGTCAAGCGGCAAACGAGTTTGTCTGGCGTGCCGACGGGCGCGCTGGCGACGCTGGCCGAAGGCGCCCGCGTAGGAACCGCCTGCATGGGCTAAGCTCCGGCGAGACCTAGCAGGCTGTTGAAATTCGCCCGATGGTAAACCTCTTAACCGCTGAGCCGTTGAGAGTGCAGGACTCAAGCCGGAGGGCGGGAATGCGTGGAGAGGACGACGTTCAAGAAGGGCTGTTCAGTTTCTC
>JAMPXR010000210.1 GCA_023701085.1 Ramlibacter sp.
CTGGTGACGGTCTGCCCGACGCCGAAGGGGTTGCCGATGGCCAGCACCTGGTCGCCCACCTGCAGCGCGTCGGAGTTGCCCAGCGTGATCACCGGCAGCCGGTCCAGCGAAACTTTCAGGATCGCCAGGTCCGTGTCGGGGTCGGTGCCGATCACCTTGGCCGGTGTCTTGCGGCTGTCGTTGAGCACCACCTCGATCTCGTCGGCGCCCTCGATCACGTGGTTGTTGGTCAGGATGTAGCCGTCGGCGCTGAGGATCACGCCGCTGCCCAGCCCGGCCTGCGGCATGCTGCCCGGGTCGCCGAAGAAGAAGCGGAACCACGGATCGTTGGCGCCGGGGTGGCGCTGGGCCGCCTTGGTGGTATTGATGCTGACGACGGCCGCCGACGCGCGCTGGGCCGCCTGCCGGAAGCTGCCGGCGGGCGGCGGTCCCGCGACCTGGGCGGGCGCTTCCACCAGGGAAACGCCCTGGCCGGTGACAGTCACGCCCGGTCGGCCCAGCCATTCGGGCTTGAGGGTTCCCACCACGAAATACGCGGCGAGCAGGACGGTGACGGCCTGGGAAAAAAGCAGCCAAAAGCGACGCATGATCGGCCCGGGAAGCGACGGAAGTGAATTCCGCAAGTGTAGACGCGCGTGGCCCCGCGAGGACGCCCTCCCTGGGGGACAATCGTGGTTTTCACACGAGGCGTTTGCCGATGGCCACCGCGCGCGATTTCCTGCGGGCTTTCGATGCCCTGCTCCAGCCCGAACGGTTCAAGGACTACGGACCCAACGGGCTGCAGGTGGAAGGCCGGGACGAGGTCCGGCGCATCGTCTCGGGCGTGACCGCCAGCCGCGCGCTGATCGAGGCCGCGATCGAGGACCAGGCCGATGCGATCTTCGTGCATCATGGCCTGTTCTGGCGCGGCCACGATGGCCGCGTCACCGGTTGGCTCAAGCACAGGCTCGCGCTCTTGCTCAAGCACGATATCAACCTGTTCGCCTACCACCTACCGCTGGATGCGCACGAGGAACTGGGCAACAACGCCCAGTTCGGTCGCAGGCTGGAGCTGGAGGCGAGCGCGCGGTTCGGCGATCAGGATCTGGGGTTCCTCGGGCGGCGCCGTGGCGCCGTAAGCTTTTCCGGCGCGCAAGAACTAGCATCCCACCTGGAGCGTTGCCTGGGCCGCCCTGCCACCTGGATCGAGGGTGCGCCCCGGCCGATCCGGCACATCGGCTGGTGCACCGGGGGAGCGCAGGGCTATTTCGAGGCCGCGATCGCTGCCGGCGCGGATGCGTTCGTCACCGGCGAGATTTCCGAGCCGCAAGCGCATCTCGCGCGCGAATGCGGCGTCGCCTTCCTCGCCTGCGGCCATCATGCGAGCGAGCGCTACGGCGCTCCCGCCGTGGCCGGCCACGTGGCGGCGCAGCTCGGGGTCGAGCACCGCTTCATCGAGATCGACAACCCGGCATGAGCGCGAAGGGCGAGGGGAAGACGGCGCATGACGGGAAGGACCCGATGAAACCGATCGCCATCACCATGGGAGATGCCGCCGGCATCGGGCCCGAGATCGTCGCGAAGGTCTTCAGGGACTGGCCCGAGGCCACGCACGGCTGCTTCGTGGCGGGTGACGCGGCGGCCTTGCGCCGCGCGGCGCAAGTGATACAGGGCGAGCAGGGCGTGGCACTGCCCGTGGCCGTCATCGGGTCGGTGGGCGAAGCCGTTTCGGCGCCCCCGCGCTGCATTCCGGTGCTGCAGGTGGGGGGTCTCGAACCGCTGCCGCCGTGGGGCCAGGTCAGCGCGCAGGCCGGTCTGGCCGCGGCCGATTGCGTGCTGTGGGCCGCTCGAGCCGCGCTGCGGGGCGAGGTCGCGGCCATCGTGACCGCCCCGCTGCACAAGGAAGCGCTGGCGCGGGCGGGCGTCGGCTTTCCCGGCCACACCGAGTTGCTGCAGGCCGAGGCGGCGGCCTGGATGGGCAAGAACGTGGCCGAGGTGCCGGTGCGCATGATGCTGGCCAACGACGAACTGCGCACCGTGCTGGTGAGCATCCATGTGGCGCTGCGCGATGCGATCGCCGCCGTGACGTTCGACAACGTGCTGCAGACCTTGCGCATCACGCACGCGGCGCTGGGGCCCTTGCTGGGCCGGGCGCCGCGGATCGCCGTGGCGGGCCTGAATCCGCACGCGGGCGAAGCCGGGTTGTTCGGGCGAGAGGAAATCGAGTCCATCGCTCCGGCGATCGAGGCGGCCCGCGCGCAGGGGCTGGGCGTGAGCGGTCCGTGGGCGCCCGATACGATCTTCATGCGGGCTCGCGGCGTGGGCGGGCGTCCTGGGGAGTTCGACGTGGTGGTCGCGATGTATCACGACCAGGGACTGATTCCCGTCAAGTACCTGGGGGTCGAGAAAGGCGTGAACGTGACCCTGGGGCTGCCGCTCGTGCGCACCAGCCCCGATCACGGCACGGCCTTCGATCTCGCGGGCACGGGCCTGGCCGATCCATCCAGCCTCGTGGAGGCGATTCGCGTCGCGCGCCGGATGGCCGCCGGCGCGGCGTCCGCGGCCTGATCAACCCCGCCGCAGGCTGTCGCGGATTTCGCGCAGCAGCACGACGTCCTCGGCCGGCGCCGCGGGGGCCGGCGGCGGAGTTTCCTGTCGCATCCGGTTGATCTGCCTGACCATGATGAAGATGATGAAGGCAAGTATCAGGAAATTGACGGCCACGCTGATGAAATTCCCGTACGCGAGCACCGGCACGCCGGCCTTCTTCAGGGCGTCAAGTGTCGCCGGCGTTCCCGCGGGCGCCTGCCCCAGCACGATGAACAGGCTCGAGAAGTCCAGCTTCCCGATGAGGGCGCCCACCACGGGCATGACCAGATCGTTGACGAGCGAGTCGACGATTTTGCCGAAAGCCGCCCCGATGATGATGCCGACGGCGAGGTCCACCACGTTGCCCTTGATCGCGAATTCCTTGAACTCCCGCATCATTCCCATGGTTCGGCCTTTCGTTTTGGTTGGGGCGGAGTATGAGGCTTCTGGCGCAAGCGTGCCAGCGACGCCGGTTCGTTGAAGCCAGCGCATGCGCTCGGCTAGAATAGCAGGTTGACCCTGAACCAGCGAAATCCTTGAGGACCCCCATGAGTGTGACCCCAGTGGACGCCAGCAAGCGCACGTGGCTGATCGCCTCCGGTTGTGCCGGCGTCGTGGGCGGCGCGTTGACCGCTGTTCCCTTCGTCAGCAGCCTGCAGCCGTCCGAGAAAGCCAGGGCCGCGGGCGCGCCCGTGGAAGTGGACATCTCCGCGCTCAAGCCGGGCGAGAAGATCACGGTGGAATGGCGCGGCAAGCCGGTCTGGATCCTCAAGCGCACGACCGAGCAACTGCAGACCCTGAAGAAGACGTCCGGCGAAGTGGCCGATCCGAATTCGGAACGCAAGGCCTACCCGACGCCCGAATACGCCCGCAACGAAGTCCGCTCGATCAAGCCGGACGTGTGGGTCGGCGTGGGCATCTGCACGCACCTGGGCTGCTCGCCCTCGGACAAATTCCAGACCGGACCGCAGCCATCGCTGCCGGACGATTGGCAGGGAGGCTTCCTCTGCCCCTGCCACGGCTCGACGTTCGACTTTGCCGGGCGCGTATTCAAGAACAAGCCCGCGCCCGACAACCTGGAAGTGCCGCCGCACATGTACCTGTCCGACAGCCGTTTGCTCATCGGCGAAGACACGAAAGGATGAGATTCTTGCGGGACGGCGGCCGATCGCCCGCGATCGCCTGTAGTCCGCGATCGATCAAGCACCATCATGGCTGAATTCAAGGAAATCTCGCCCAACGCGTCGGCCGGCGAAAAACTCGCCAACTGGTTCGACAACCGCTTTCCCTCGGCGGCGGTCATGTACCGGGACCACATGTCCGAGTACTACGCGCCCAAGAACTTCAATTTCTGGTATTTCTTCGGGTCGCTGGCCATGCTGGTGCTGGTGCTGCAGATCGTCACCGGCATTTTCCTGACGATGCACTACAAGCCCGATGCGGCCTCGGCATTCGGCTCGGTCGAATACATCATGCGCGACGTGCCATGGGGCTGGCTGATCCGCTACCTGCATTCCACCGGCGCCTCGGCCTTCTTCGTGGTGGTCTACCTGCACATGTACCGCGGCCTGATCTATGGCAGCTACCGCAAGCCGCGCGAGCTGGTCTGGCTCTTCGGCTGCGCGCTCTTCCTGGCGCTGATGGCCGAAGCCTTCATGGGCTACCTGCTGCCCTGGGGCCAGATGTCCTATTGGGGCGCGCAGGTGATCATCAACCTGTTCTCGGCGATCCCCTTCATCGGCCCGGACCTGTCGGAATGGATCCGCGGCGACTACGTCGTGGGCGATGCGACGCTCAACCGGTTTTTCGCGTTCCATGTCATCGCCGTGCCGCTGGTGCTGCTGGGACTGGTGGTCGCGCACATTCTGGCGCTGCACGATGTCGGCTCCAACAATCCCGATGGCATCGAGATCAAGGGGCCCGACGCGCCGCTGGACGAAAAGGGCAGGCCCCTGGACGGCATCCCCTTCCATCCGTACTACACGATCCACGACATCTTCGGGGTCTCGATCTTCCTGATGGTGTTCTCGGCGATCGTCTTCTTCGCGCCGGAGGTGGGAGGCTACTTCCTCGAATACAACAACTTCATTCCGGCCGATCCGCTGAAGACGCCGTTGCATATCGCGCCGGTCTGGTATTTCACGCCGTTTTACTCGATGCTGCGCGCCATCACCACGGAGATGATGTACGCGCTGTCCCTGATCCTGCTCATCACGGTGGGGTATGTGCTGCTGCGGACTTCGGCCTCCGCGCTCACCAAGGGCCTGCTGGTCGCCGTGGCCGTCGCGTTCCTGTGGATGTTCAACGCCTTCGGCTTCACGGGAGCGAACCTGCTGCAGGGAATCGACGCCAAGTTCTGGGGCGTGGTCGTGATGGGCGGCTCGGTGGTGATCCTTTTCTTCCTGCCCTGGCTGGACAAGAGCCCGGTCAAGTCCATGCGCTACCGGCCCGGCTGGCACAAGTGGGTGCTGGCCCTGTTCATCGTCGATTTCGTGGTGCTCGCGTACCTGGGCACGCAGCCGCCGTCGCCCGTCGGCGAACGCGTCTCCCAGCTCGGCACGCTGTTCTATTTCGGCTTCTTCCTGCTGATGCCCTGGTGGAGCCGGCTGGGCGAGTTCAAGCCCGTCCCCGACCGCGTCACCTTCGCCGCCCACTGAGCCGGACCGCAAGAATGAAAAAGCTGATTCTCTTTCTGATCGCCGCGCTGGGCTTCGTCGCCGGCGCGCAGGC
>JAMPXR010000211.1 GCA_023701085.1 Ramlibacter sp.
CCGCCAGGTCGGAGGGCGTGCCCGCGCCTCACCTCGCCCGGCCCTTCAGCACGGCTTCGGCCAGCGCGAAGTCGTCGGGGAAGGTGACCTTGAAGTTCTGCGTCGCCCCGGGCACCAGCAGCGGGCGGTGCCCCAGGGCCTCGACCGCGGAAGCCTCGTCGGTGGCCTGCCCGCCCGCGCGTTCCAGTGCCTGCATCAGCAGCCCGATGCGGAACATCTGCGGCGTCTGGGCCAGCCACTTGTCGTCCCGCTCCAGGGTCGCGGCCACGCGACCCCCCTCCTCGCGCTTGAGCGTGTCGGAGAGTTTCTGCGCCAGCAAGCCGCCCACTTCATCGTGCGCGCAAGCGTCGATCAGCGAGTCGATCTGCTTGGGGGTGATCAGGCAGCGCGCGGCATCGTGCACCAGCACCCAATCCTGGTGAGTGGCGCCGACCCGCGTGAGTTCGTACAGGCCGTTGGCGACGCTGGCCGCGCGCGTGGGCCCGCCGCAGGGGACCACCAGCGCGGAGGTGGGATTGCGCTCGAAGAAGCCGTCGCCGGGGGCGACGACCACGAGCGTCCTGGCGATGCGCCGCACGGCGGCCAACGCCGCGAGGGTATGCCAGACCATGGGATGGCCGGCAATGCGCTCGTACTGCTTGGGGCCGTTCGTGCCGGCCCGGCTCCCCGTGCCCGCGCACGGGACCAGCGCGAAGAAACGCGGACTGGATTTGCTTTCACTCGTTGACATGGCTCCATTCTAGAATCGGGCCCCACACCCCACCCTCTCCAGGCGCGGGGTGTTTTGCATTGTTTATGGATTTACCCAAACTTAGCCCCGGCAAACGGTACACCTTGCCGCGCCCGCCCGGCTCGGCCGACGCCTTGCTGATCGCCCGTGTGGCCGAGCGCGCCAAGGCGGCACGGCAGCCCACCGCCATCGTCACGGCGGACGCGACCGACGCGCAGCGCCTGCTCGAGGAGATCGCGTTCTTCGCGCCGGGCCTGCGCTGCGCGCTGTTCCCCGACTGGGAGACGCTGCCCTACGACAGCTTTTCGCCTCACCAGGACCTGATCAGCGAACGTTTGGCCACGCTCTGGCGCATCTCGCAGGGCGAGGCCGATGTGGTCGTGGTGCCTGCCACCACGGTCCTGTACCGGCTCGCGCCGCCGAGCTTCCTGGCGGGCCACACCTTCCACTTCCAGGCCGGGCAAAAGCTGCAGGAGTCCAAGCTCAAGGCCCAGCTGACGCTGGCCGGCTACAGCCACGTCAACCAGGTCATCAGTCCCGGCGAATACGCGGTGCGCGGCGGACTGATCGACCTGTTCCCCATGGGTTCGTCGGTCCCGTATCGCGTCGACCTGTTCGACGACGAGATCGATTCGATACGCACTTTCGACCCCGACAGCCAGCGCAGCCTCTACCCCGTGCCCGAGGTGCGGCTGCTGCCGGGCCGCGAATTCCCGATGGGCGACGAGGCCCGCGCCCGGTTCCGCGGCCGCTGGCGCGAACTGCTGGAGGGCGACCCGACCCGCAGCCGCATCTACAAGGACATAGGCAACGGCGTCGCCACGGCGGGCATCGAGTACTACCTGCCGCTGTTCTTCGACCACACCTCGACGGTGTTCGACTACCTGGGCACGGGCGCGACCCTGGTGCTGCACGGCGACCTGGAACACGCCTTCGGGCAGTTCTGGCAGGACACGCGCGATCGCTACCGGCTGGTGCGCGGCGATCCGGAGCGGCCGGCGCTGCCCCCGGAAACCCTGTTCCTGAGCGCGGAGCAGTTCTATGGCCTGGCCAACGAGCATGCGCAGCTGGCGCTGCGCGCCATCGAAGGCGCCGCCTTCGCCGGGTTCGAGGCGCTGGCGCCCATGCAGGTCGTGCGCGGCGCCGAGGAACCGTTGGCCCGGTTCAAGGAGCATCTGCGCAACACGCAGCAGCGCGTGCTGCTGCTGGCCGAAAGCGACGGCCGCCGCGAGAGCCTGCTGGACTTCCTGCGGGCCAGCCACCTCGCGCCGCCGGTGTTCGACTCCCTGGCGCAATTCCAGGCCGGCCAGGAGCGGCTGGGCATCGCCACCGCCGCGCTGAGCACGGGCTTCGGCTGGCTGGACGAAGGGCTCGACCTGGTCACCGAAACCGAGCTGTTCGCGGCGGGCCCGGCCACGCGGCGGCGCAAGAAGCAGGAACAGGTCAGCGACGTCGAGGCGCTGATCAAGGACCTGTCGGAACTGAACGTGGGCGACCCGGTGGTGCATGCGCAGCACGGCATCGGCCGCTACCGGGGCCTGGTCAACCTCGACCTGGGCCAGGGTGCCGACGAGCATGGCGCGCCGCTGCTGCAGGAATTCCTGCACCTCGAATACGCGGACCAGGCCGCGCTCTACGTGCCGGTGAGCCAGTTGCACCAGATCAGCCGCTACACCGGGGTGTCGGCCGACGAGGCGCCGCTGCACAAGCTCGGCTCGGGGCAGTGGGAAAACGCCAAGCGCAAGGCTGCGGAGCAGGTGCGCGACACGGCCGCGGAGCTGCTGCACATCTATGCGCGGCGCGCAGCCCGGGAGGGCCACGCGTTCCGCTTCCCGGCGCAGGACTACGAAGCCTTCGCCAACGATTTCGGCTTCGAGGAAACCGCCGACCAGAACGCCGCGATCCACGCGGTGATCCAGGACATGGTCTCGCCCCGCCCCATGGACCGGCTGGTCTGCGGCGACGTGGGATTCGGCAAGACCGAGGTCGCCTTGCGCGCGGCCTTCGTCGCCGTGTCCGGCGGCAAGCAGGTGGCCTTCCTGGCGCCGACCACGCTGCTGGCGGAACAGCATTACCAGACCCTGGCGGACCGCTTCGCCAAATGGCCGGTGAAGATCGCCGAGGTGTCGCGTTTCCGTTCGGGCAAGGAGGTGTCCGCCTCGCTCAAGGGCCTGGCGGACGGCACGGTGGACATCGTCGTGGGCACCCACAAGCTGCTGGGCGAGGCCACGAAGTTCAAGAACCTGGGGCTGCTGATCATCGACGAGGAGCACCGCTTCGGCGTGCGCCACAAGGAGGCCATGAAGGCGATGCGCGCCGAGGTCGACGTGCTCACGCTGACCGCGACGCCGATCCCGCGCACGCTGGGCATGGCGCTGGAAGGCCTGCGCGACCTGTCGGTGATCGCGACGGCGCCGCAGCGGCGGCTCGCGATCAAGACCTTCGTGCGCAACGAGGGCAACGGCGTGATCCGCGAGGCGGTGCTGCGCGAGCTCAAGCGCGGCGGGCAGGTCTACTTCCTGCACAACGAGGTGGAGACCATCCAGAACCGGCGCGAGCGCCTGGAGCAGCTGCTGCCCGAAGCCCACATCGCCGTGGCGCACGGCCAGATGCCCGAGCGCGAGCTGGAGCGCGTCATGCGCGACTTCGTGGCACAGCGGCACAACGTGCTGCTGTGCTCCACCATCATCGAAACCGGCATCGACGTGCCCACCGCCAACACGATCGTCATCGCCCGGGCCGACAAGTTCGGGCTGGCGCAGCTGCACCAGCTGCGCGGGCGGGTCGGGCGCAGCCACCACCAGGCCTACGCCTACCTGATGGTGCCCGACACCGAGAGCCTGACGCGGCAGGCGGCGCAGCGGCTGGACGCGATCCAGCAGATGGAGGAGCTGGGTTCCGGCTTCTACCTGGCGATGCACGACCTGGAAATCCGCGGCGCCGGCGAAGTGCTGGGCGAAAGCCAGAGCGGCAACATGCTGGAGGTCGGTTTCCAGCTCTATAACGAAATGCTGGCCGAAGCGGTGCGATCGCTCAAGGCGGGCAAGGAGCCGGACCTGCTGGCGCCGCTGGCCGTCACCACCGACATCAACCTGCACGCGCCCGCCTTGCTGCCCGACAGCTATTGCGGCGATGTGCACCTGCGGTTGTCCTTCTACAAGCGGCTGGCGACGGCGCGCACGTCCGATCACATCGACGCGCTGATGGAAGAGCTCGTGGACCGCTTCGGCAAGCTGCCCGCCCAGGCGCAGACGCTGATCGACGTGCACCGCCTGCGCGTGCTGGCGCGGCCCTACGGGGTCACCAAGGTCGATGCCGCGCCGGGCGCGATCCACATCACCTTCCGGCCCAAGCCGCCGATCGATCCGATGCGCATCATCGAGCTGGTGCAGAAGAATCGCCACATCAAGCTCGCCGGCAACGAGAAGCTGCGCGTCGAGCGCGCGCTGAAGGACCCCAAGGACCGCGCGCAAATGGTGCGCGACGTGTTGCGCTCACTCGGGCAGCCAGTGGTCGCAGAGCCGGCCTGAGGACGCCGGCGAGTCCTCGCGCGCTTGCGGCCGCGTCACTTGCGGCATTCCGGTCCGTCCGCCGCCTTGCGCAGGTAAGCGATCAGGTCGGCGCGGTCCCGCGCCTCGGGCACGCCGTCGTAAGTCATGGCCGTGCCGGGCACCGCCTTGAGCGGCCGCGCCAGGAAGCGGTCCAGCGTTTTCTCGTCCCAGGTCAGCCCCGACTTCTTCATCGCGGGCGAATACGCGAAGCCGGACACGCTGCCCGCCCGGCGCCCGATCAGGCCGCAGTGCCGCGGCCCGACGCGGTCCGTCGCCAGCGCGTGGCATGCCGCACAGCGGGCGTACAGCTGCTCGCCGCGCGCCGCATCCGGGACCGCTTCGCCGCGCGCGGCGGCCAGCGCCAGCGCCAGCGCCCACGCGGCGGCCGCCCCTACGTTCATGCCACGAAGGCGGACGGCACCGGTGCTTCGCCCAGCGCCTGGCGCAGGATCGCCCAATGCATCGCCTCGTCGCCCAGGATGCTGGCCGCGGCCTTGGACAGGTCACGGTTGCCGAACAGCGGCACCGCGCCCAGGTACGCGCTGACGGCGCCCTGCTCCAGCTTGGCGGCGAACTTCAGCACATCGGCCTGCGAGGTAAGCTGTTCGGCCGGGAAGTTGTACTTCGCCTTGGCGGCGACGGGATTGCCACCCAGCTTGCTCACGGTCTTGGCCAGCACGTCGGCATGTTCCTTGTGGTGGCCCTGGAACGTCAGGGCCAGATCGAGCACGGGCTTTTGCAGCAATTTGCTTTCCGCCCCGAGCTGATAGGCGGCGATGGCCTCGAGCTCGGCACCCAGCGCCGTGTTCAGGATCTGGATGTCGCCCGCAGCGCCCTGGGACTTGGCCGCCAGCACATCCTTGCCGGCCAGCAGCGCGACGGCGGCGCCAGACAACACGAGGCCGGATTGACCGAGGAACAGCCGGCGCGCGGCGGCGGGATGGGGCATGGCAAGGAAGGACATGTGCTTTCTCCTGGTGGTTCGACATTTGCGAACATTGGATGCAGCAC
>JAMPXR010000212.1 GCA_023701085.1 Ramlibacter sp.
GGCATTACATTGGCGAAACCCGGAGCCCAAAGGAATCGCCATGCAATGCTTCACGCTCTCGCAGCAGGACCACGTCGCCCACCTCGTGCTCAGCCGTCCCGAGGCGATGAATACCATGCACCCCGCCTTCTGGCGGGAACTGGATGAGGTGCTGGCGCAACTGCACCGCGAGGGCCAGGCCCGCGCGCTGGTGATTTCCTCGACCGGCAGGCATTTCAGCGCCGGCATGGCCCTGGACACCTTCGGCGGGCAGGACGTGCTGGACGACCGCACGCCCGAAGGACGCGCGGCGGTCCTGGACGTGCTCGCGGACATGCAGGCCACCTTCACCCGGCTGGAAACCCTGCGCATCCCGGTCATCGCGGCGATCCAGGGCGGCTGCATCGGCGGCGCGGTGGACATGGTGACGGCCTGCTGCATCCGCTACGCGACGGCGGACGCTTTCTTCTGCATCCAGGAAATCAACATCGGGATGGTGGCCGACGTCGGCACGTTGCAGCGCTTGCCCAAGCTGGTGCCGCTGGGCGTCGTGAAGGAACTGGCTTACACCGGCCGGCGGCTGCCCGCGCCCAAAGCCCTCGCATGCGGATTGGTGAACGAAGTGTTCGAGACCGCCGACACCATGGTCGCGGCGGCCTTGCAGTGCGCGCGCGAGATCGCCGCCAAGCCGCCGGTGGCCATCTGGGGCACCAAGCAGGTCATCCACTTCGCGCGCGATCACTCGGTGGACGATGCGCTCAAGCAGATGGGCTGGGTCCAGGGCGCCATCTGGAGCAACGCCCATGTGCGCGAGGCCGTGACGGCCATGAAGGAAAAACGCGAGGGCGACTTTCCTTCGCTGCAGCCGCTGCGTTCCTTCCGCGAGCTCTGAGCGCCCCTTACTGCCGCGCCGTCCTGGCGTTGGCCGGCAGCGCCATCGGATGGCTGGTGCGGAACGGATTGATGTCCAACCCGCCGCGCCGGGTGTAGCGCGCGTACACCACGAGCTTGACCGGTTTGCAGCGCCGCCACAGGTCCATGAAGATGCGCTCCACGCATTGCTCGTGGAATTCATTGTGGTTGCGATAACTCACCAGGTAGCGCAGCAGCGACCCCTGGTCGATCTGCGGGCCGCTGTAGCGGATCTGCACGCTGCCCCAATCGGGCTGCCCCGTGACCAGGCAGTTGCTCTTGAGGAGGTTGCTGGTCAGCACCTCGTCCACCGGCTGTTCGGCCAAGGCCGCCGTCAGCAGATCGGGCGCCGGCGTGTAGCGGTCGCAATCGATGTCCAGCCGGTCGAGGCTCAGGCCATCGAGTTCCTGTACCGGCTCCTGGTCGAACTGTTCGGGGCCCAGCAGGCGCACGCCCACCGAGGACTGCGCCGGCGCGCCGCGCCACACGGCTTCACTCACGTCGGCGCGGATGCGCTCGCGCACCTCCTGCGCCGAGCCGAAGGCCGTGTTGCTGAAACTGTTGAGGTAGAGCTTGAACGACTTGCTCTCCACGATGTTCGGCGTTTCACACGGCACCGTGATATGCATGATCGCCACTTGTGGCTTGCCCCGCGGAGTCAGCCAGCTCAGTTCGAAGGCGGTCCACAGGTCCGCGCCGAAGAACGGCACGGCGCCGGGCAGGCCCATCTCGGCCCGCTTGGGCTGCCGCGAAAGCGGAAAGAGGAGCGAGGCGTCGTAGCGGTCCACGTAGGGCGCCGGGCGGCCCAGCTGCGATTGCTCGGGTGTGTTCATTGCCATGTCGAGGTTCCATGCGCCCGAATCCGCGCTGCCGCCGGGCCAGGATCAAAAATAGTGTTAACAGGCCCTAGACGAAGCGCCGCTCGCGCATCCATTTCGTGGCGATCCACTTTTCGCCCTCCAGCACCGGCGCACCGCCGTGAAGGGTGCGGGTGGACGGGTGCGGACGTTCATAGCTGAAGAACACGGCGTTGCCGCGTTTGGGCGCGACCTCCAGGTGCACGTCGGGGAAGGTCGTGCCGCCGCCCTTGCCGGGCTCGGCCAGGTAGATCACCATCGTGCCGACGCGCTGCCCGCCGCGTTTGAGAATGGTGGGCGTGCCGGGTTCCTTGGGGTCGAAGTAGTCGTAATGCGGCTTGTATTCCGTGCCCGGGCCGTAATGCAGCACCTGCAGCCCTTCCCCGTTTTCCTCGGGCCAGTTGACCAGCCGCGCGATACGGGACTCGATGCGCCGCACCAGTTCGTTCTCGCCCCGCTGGAAGAACATGCCGTGGCTGGTGCGGTCCGCGTTGATCTCCTCGCCGCCGGTGTGGGTCGCCACGGTCAGCGACCGCGCCAGCCGCGGCCGCGCCAGCGCAATCAGCTCGTCGCACTCCTGGTCGGACAGCAGGCCGCCGAACACCACCACACGCGGGCTGTACATCGCCTGCAAAACGCAGACCCGGCGGTCGCCGGCATCCAGGTACAGGGGCGAGTCGTCCAGCCTGGGATCGGGCACCGGCGCGGACGGCGGCAGCCCCTGTTCCACCGCCTGGTGCTCCAGGTACTCGCGCAGGGTGGCCTCCATGGCGTCGGCGGCCACGTCCTCGTCCCAACCCGAAGCCCGCATGGACCCGAGCACCGACTCGGGATCGTGGCCGGCCTGCGCCTGCTCCACGATCCACTGCCGCAGTTCGGGCGTGATCTGCTGTGTCTGTGTCTTGGTCATTGCATCGCGCGCCTGGACGCCGCGCAGCCGGCGAAGGCGGAAACCGCAATTATGCGTAGATCGCGCCAGGCGCACAGGCAGGTGCGGACGTTCGTGGCGCAGGCGTCAGCGCGCTCAGGCCCGCCAAGCGCGGCTGGATGCCCACTGGCCGCTAGCCACCGCCACGACCAGCGCCGCGTAGCTGGCCATCTTGCCGTCGACGCCGAACAGCCACAGCCCGGCCGCCAGCGCCAGCACCCCGACGACGGAGTTGATGAGCGCCTGGGCGCGCCAGGAACGCGCCGCGGACCGGCGCGGCACCACCAGGGCGCCCGCCAGCGCGATCAGCACGCCCACGGCAATGGCCGGTGCCGTGAAGCCCAGCAGGTGCAGCAAAAGGTCCCAAAAACCCATCGGATGGACTTGATTAATCGCAAGTGCTTGAAAACCCGGCAAATTTTATAATGCAGCCCATGGCAGTCTGGGCCCTGGGCATCAACCACACGACCGCCCCGCTGGACTTGCGTGGCCGCTTCGCCTATGCCATCGATCAGGTCGAGCCCACGCTGAAGGCGCTGCGCGCATCGCTGACGCGACGGCCGGAGGCCGCGATCCTGTCGACCTGCAATCGCACCGAGATCTATTGCGCGGGCGAGCACGGGGATATGGACAACACCCTGGACTGGCTGGCGCACTCCGGCGGCGTGTCGTCCACGCTGCTGCGCTCCCACGCTTACACGCTGCACGACGGCATGGCCGCGCGCCATGCCTTCCGCGTCGCCAGCGGCCTGGACTCCATGGTGCTGGGCGAGCCCCAGATCCTGGGCCAGATGAAGGACGCGGTCCGCGTGGCGGACCAGGCCGGCGCCCTGGGCACCACGCTGAACCAGCTGTTCCAGCGCTCGTTCGCGGTCGCCAAGGAAGTGCGAACGTCCACCGAGATCGGGGCCCATTCCATCAGCATGGCCGCCGCGGCGGTCCGGCTGGCCGGGCAGCTGTTCGAAGACATGACCAGGATCCGGGTGCTGTTCGTCGGCGCCGGGGAAATGGTCGAGCTGGCGGCCACCCACTTCGCCGCGCGCAACCCCAAAGGCATCGCCATCGCCAACCGCACCCTGGAACGCGGCGAACGGCTGGCTTCCCGCTTTGGCGGCGAGGTGATGCGACTGGCCGACCTGCCGGCCCGGCTGCATGAATTCGACGCCGTCATCAGCTGCACCGCCAGCACGCTGCCCATCATCGGGCTGGGCGCGGTGGAGCGCGCCCTGAAGGCGCGCCGGCACCGCCCGATCTTCATGGTCGACCTGGCGGTGCCACGCGACATCGAGCCCGAGGTCAAGGACCTGGAGGACGTGTACCTCTACACCGTCGACGACCTGGCCAACGTCGTCCAGACCGGCCAGGCCAATCGGCAGGCGGCGGTGGCCCAGGCCGAAGCCATCATCGACGCGGGGGTGCAAAGCTTCCTGCACTGGATGGACCAGCGCCGCAGCGTTCCCTTGATCCTGCAGCTCAACGCCCAGGCCGACGAGTGGCGAGCCCTGGAACTGGCCCGCGCGCGCAAGATGCTGGCCAAGGGCGAGAATGTCGACGCGGTGCTGGAGGCCCTTTCCAAGGGGCTGACCCAGAAGCTGCTGCACGGCGCCATGGCCGAATTGCACGCCGGCGATGCGATGGCGCGCGAGCGCGCCAGCTCGGCAATCCAGCATTTCTTCCTGCGCAAAGAGCGTTAGCTGCGCCGCCGCGCCGCTTTTCCCCCCGCGGGCCCGGCCCGCTGTCCACCCCCCGAATCGCGCATGCCGCGGCCAGCCCGGCATGACGCACGAGACCCCCGTGAAGCCCTACCTGCGCCAACAACTCGAACGCTACCCGGTCCGCCTGAAGGAGCTGGACTTCTTCCTGTCGCAGCCCGATGTCGTGAGCGACATGGAGCGCTTTCGCGCGCTGACGCGCGAGCATGCGGAAGTCAGCCAGGTGGCCGCGTGCTACGAGCGCTTCAGGCAGCTCGAGGCGGGCCTGGAGGCGGCGCGGGACATGCTGTCGGACCCCGAAATGGCCGAAATGGCCGCCGACGAAATCACCGGGCTGGAGGCCGGACTGCCCGCGCTCGAGGACGAACTGCAGCGCATGCTGCTGCCCAAGGACCCGGACGACGTGCGCAACACCTTCATCGAGATCCGCGCCGGCACCGGCGGGGACGAGTCGGCGCTGTTCGCGGGCGACCTGCTGCGCATGTACACCCGCTACGCCGAACGCCAGGGCTGGCGCGCCGAGATCGTGAGCGAGAGCCCGGGCGAAGTCGGCGGCTACAAGGAAGTCGTGATCCGGGTGGTCGGTGACGGCGCCTACGGCAAGCTCAAGTTCGAGTCGGGCGGCCATCGGGTGCAGCGTGTGCCCGCGACCGAAACCCAGGGCCGCATCCACACCAGCGCCTGCACGGTCGCGGCGCTGGCCGAGCCGGACGAAGCCCAGGCCGTCCAGATCAACCCGGCGGACCTGCGCATAGACACCTACCGGGCGAGCGGAGCGGGCGGCCAGCACGTGAACAAGACGGACTCGGCCGTGCGCATCACCCACCTGCCCACCGGCATCGTGGCCGAATGCCAGGACGACCGCTCGCAGCAC
>JAMPXR010000213.1 GCA_023701085.1 Ramlibacter sp.
AGCGCCAGCCACAGGCCGAAGGCCAGGCCCAGCACGGTGCCGAAGGCGAACGCCAGCCCCGTCTCGAGCAGCGTCACGCCCAGGTGCAGGTAGATGTCGGCGCGCCCCGGCAGGCCCTCGGGGAACAGCCAGTTCTCGCCGATGGCCAACGGCATGAACCAGGACCAGATGCGGCCCGCCACCTTGACCGGTTCGCCGAGAAAGAACGCGTACTGCGGATTGCGGCTGACCAGCTGCCATGCCAGCAGGAAGACGATCAGCACGCCCAGCTGCCAGGCGCGCAGGTTGCGGCTGGAAGGACGCAGCGCCGAGAAAAGGCTCATGCTGCTTTCTTCAATTGCTGGGCATAGCCCTTGAGGACCTCGTCGCGCAGGACGGCCCAGATCTGCCGGTGCAGCTCGAAGAAGCGCGGCAGGTTCCGCACCTCGGCCACGTCGCGCGGTCGCGCCAGGTCGACCTCGAATTCGCCGATCGGGCGGGTGGCGGGCCCCGCCGACAGCACCAGGACGCGGTCGCTCATCGCGATCGCCTCGTCCAGGTCGTGCGTGATGAACAGCACCGCCTTGCGCTTGGCCGCCCACAGGTCCAGCACCTCGTTTTCCATGAGCTGGCGCGTCTGGATGTCCAGGGCGCTGAAAGGCTCGTCCATGAGGATGATGTCGGGGTCCAGCGCCAGCACCTGCGCCAGCGCGGTGCGCTTGCGCATGCCGCCCGAAAGCTGGTGCGGGTAGCGGTCGCCGAATCCGGACAGGCCCACGCGTTCCAGCCACGCCTGCGCCTGCGCGCGCGCGTCGGCGTCGCCGACCCCGCGGTATTGCAGCCCGACCATCACGTTGTCGATGGCGCTGCGCCAGGGCATCAGCGCCTCCGACTGAAACATGTAGCCGGCCCGCCGGTTGATGCCCTGCAAAGGCGCCCCGAACACCTTGACATCACCCGAAGAGGCGTCCAGCAGTCCGGCGGCCACGTTCAGCAGCGTCGACTTGCCGCAGCCGGTGGGCCCGACCACCGACACGAATTCGCCCGCGCGCACGCGCAGCGTCGTGTCGGCCACGGCCGTATAGCGCTGCCCGGGATTGTCGGGCGAATGGAAGGTGACGGTGATGCGATTGAGTTCGAGCGCGAACGGCGACATGAGCCAAGCCTACCCCAAGTCGCAAGCCCGCCGGGCGGGCCTGCCATCCTCTTCGCCGCCTACGCCTTGAACTTGTCCTTGGCCCGGCGCGCGAATTCGTTGGTATACGTTTTGGACAGCTCGATCTTGTCGGCCTTGATGGCGGGATCGAAACTGGCCAGCGCCTTGAGCGCCGTGCGCGCGCCCTCGTCCGGGATCATGCCGTCCAGGGCGATCGCCTCGCGCACCTTGTTGAACGATGCAAGGTACAGCGCGCGATCGCCGAGCAGGTAGCCCTCGGGCACGGTCTTGATGATGTCGCTGGGGCCGGCCGTCTGCAGCCACTTGAGCCCATGCACGATGGCATTGGCCAGCGCCTGGCAGGTGTTCGGGTTCTTCTGGATGAACTCCGCGTGCGTGTAGAAGCAGGCGGCGGGCATGGGCCCGCCAAAGACGTCCAGCGTGCCCTTGAGCGTGCGCGTGTCGCTGATGATCTTCACGTCGCCCTTCTGTTCGAGCATCGTCATGACCGGGTCGGTATTGCTCATGGCGTCGATCTGCCCCGAGCGCAGCGCGGCCAGCGCGCCGGCCGATGTGCCCACGCCCACCCAGCTCACCTCGTTGGACTTGATGCCGGCGCGCGAGAGCACCAGGTTGGCCACCATGTTGGTGGACGACCCGGGCGCGGAGACGCCGATCTTCTTGCCCTTCAGGTCGGCGGGCAACCGGTAATTGGGCATGGCCTTGGTCGACACGCCCACGGCGATCTGCGGAGCCCGTCCCTGCAGCACGAACGCGCTGATGTTCTGGTTCTTGCTCTGCATGTTGATCGTGTGCTCGTACGCGCCGCTGACGACATCGGCGGAGCCGCCGACCAGTGCCTGCAAGGCGCGCGCGCCGCCGGCGAAATCGGAGATCTCGACGTCCAGGCCTTCGGCCTTGAAGTAGCCCAGCTGTTCCGAGATGGTCAGCGGAAGGTAGTAGAAGGCCGCCTTGCCGCCGACGGCGATGGCGACTTTGCTCTTTTCGAGTTTGCTCTGGGCGCGCAGCGCGGGTGCGGCGATGGAGGCGACGGTGACGGCCGCGACCGAGGCGAACGCTCGTCGCGTGAACGGAATATTTCTCATTGAAAGGGTCCTCTCTGTGCTTGTCGAGGTTAGTCGGCGCCCCTGCGCGACGCATCGGGAACATCCCGTGCGGGTTTCCACGTAAGTCTTGGCGAAGAAGAGGACTTCAGTGCCAGCCGCTGAACAGAATGCCGACGTTGACGAGGAAAGCCAGCGCCCAGATCAGCGAGCGCACAGTCGCCAGGTCGGCGACATACATGGCGATGTAGATGATTCTCAGCGTGACGAACAGCACGGCCAGTATGTCCAGCCGCGTCTGCGGCGCACCGAGCTGATGCGCGATGACCACCGCCCCGATGAAGAACGGCAGCGCTTCGAAGCTGTTCGCCTGCGCCGCGTTCGCCCGCGCGGTCCAGCCGGTCTGGCGCGCCAGCCACCCGCGCGGATCGCGGTTGTCCAAGCCCCCCGCGCGGCGCGGCTTTCCGAAGCCCGGCGATTTCGCCAGCCAGCTGCAGGCCAGCGGCAGCAGCGCCGCGACCAGCACGCACCAGTGGGCAACGGTAAATCGCGCGACCTGCATGCCCTGCTATTTCCTGTCGACCAGTGCGTGGGCGATGGTGCCCAGGTCGACGTATTCCAGCTCGCTGCCCGCCGGCACGCCACGCGCCAGCCGCGTGACGGACAGGGCGCGCGCCTTGAGCGCTTCCCCGATCACATGCGCCGTCGCTTCGCCCTCGGCGGTGAAGTTGGTGGCGAGGATCACCTCGCGCACCTCGCCATCGGTGGCGCGCGCGAGCAGCTTGTCCAGTCCGATGTCTTTCGGCCCTATGCCGTCCAGCGGGCTGAGCTTGCCCATCAGGACAAAGTAAAGCCCGCCGAAGGCGGCGGTGCGCTCGACGGCGGCCTGGTCGGCGGGCGTTTCGACCACGCACAGCTTGCTGCGATCGCGGCGCGGGTCCTGGCAGGTGGCGCACACCTCGTTTTCGGTGAAGGTATGGCACAGGCTGCAATGCCTGATCTGGGTCGCCGCCTTCTCCAGGGCCCGCGCCAGCACCTGGGCACCCGCACGGTCGTGCTGCAGCAGGTGGAACGCCATGCGCGAGGCCGACTTGACGCCCACACCGGGCAGGCGGCGCAAAGCGTCGATCAGGGCGGCAAGGGCGTTCGTGTCCGACACTACGGCCTTAGAACGGCATCTTCATGCCCGGCGGCAGGCCGGCGGTGACCTTCCCGAGCTTTTCCTGGGAGGTTTCCTCTGCCTTGCGAACCGCGGCATTGAAGGCCGCAGCCACCAGGTCCTCCAGCATGTCCTTGTCGTCGGCGAGCAGGCTGGGATCAATCGTGACGCGCTTGACGTCGTGCTTGCAGGTCATCGTGACCTTCACCAGCCCGGCGCCCGACTCGCCCGTGACTTCGATGGCCGCAAGCTCCTCCTGCGCCTTCTTGATGTTGTCCTGCATGGCCTGCGCCTGTTTCATCAGGCCGGCAAGCTGTCCTTTGTTGAACATGATGGGTTCCTCGGTCGTTTTCGGATCAAAGCTGCGGACTCTGCCCGGATGTTTCACTCGGACGGAGAAGGCCGAGAGGGCCGGTCCCCGAGCTCATGGGTGGATAGGGGTTTGATGCTTCCAGGCACGATTCTCGCGCCAAACTCGCGCACCATCGCCTGAACGAAGGGGTCGGCGTGGATGATGTCCTCGGCGGCGCGCTGTTTCGCCGCCGCCGCCGCCGCGATGCGCCGTGCCGGGCTGTCGCTGACGGGGCCCACTTCGACGCTCAAGCTCACGCGCTGACCGGCCGCCGCGAGCGCGTTCTGCAGCCGCTCCCGGCTGGTGGGCTGGTTCAGCGATTCGCGTTCCACGCGCAGCATCCAGTGCCCTTCGTCCCGCCCCACCAGCTGCGACTGCAGCGCCAGCTCGCGCACCATGGCCGTCACGGCCTCCCGCGCCACCAGGTCGGCGACGGTCGCGTGCCAGAAGTCGCCCTCCTGCGTCGGCACCCAAGCGGGTGACGCAGCCCCGCTCTCACGCGCGGACTCGGCCTGCACGCGCACCGGCACGCCCAGCACTTCGCCGGCTGGCCGTCCGTTGGGCGCTTCGGGGCCTTCGCGTCGCGCGGTGGTCAGCGGCGGCGATTCCACCACCCGCAGCACGCGACCGGGCGGCGCGTCGCCCGCCGGCACCCGGGTGCGGGAAGGGGCCGGCGCCTGCAAAGGAGCGGCTGCCGGCGCCGGCCGCGTCGTCGTGGATGCAGGCTGGCCGCGATTCGGTTCGAACCCGGCCGCGCCGGCCTCATCCGGAGTTTTTTTTTCCGTGGGCTGCGCGGGGCGCGCGCCGGCGGCGGGCTTGAAAGCCAGCAGCCGCAACAGCACCATCGTCAGTCCCGCATATTCGTCGGGCGCCAGGCCCAGCTCCGCGCGGCCCTGCAGGCAGATGCTGTACAGCAGCTGCACTTCGTCGGCCGGCATCAGCGCCGCCAGGCGCGCGATTTCTGCCGTCTCGCTGTCGCCGTGGTCCGCCGCCGACGGCACGGCCTGGATCACGGCCATGCGCTGCAGCACCGCGCTCATCTCTTCCAGCGTGGACGCGGCGCTCAGGCCCAGGGTGCGCAAGGCGTCCGAGGTTTCCACCACCGACCTGGCGTCGCCCGCCGCGAGCGCGTCCAGCAGGCGAAACACGTGGCCGCGATCCACGCTGCCCAGCATCTGCCGCACGGCCGCCTCCTCGATCTTGCCGCCGCCGTAGGCGATCGCCTGGTCGGTCAGCGACAGCGCATCGCGCATGGAACCGCGCGCGGCGCGGGCCAGCAGTCGCAAGGCCGGCGCCTGCGCCTCCACGCCCTCGGCCTGCAGCACGCGCAACAGGTGCTCCTGCACGGTCTCGGGCGCCATCGGCCGCAGGTTGAACTGCAGGCAGCGCGACAGCACCGTCACCGGCACCTTCTGCGGATCGGTGGTCGCCAGCACGAACTTGAGGTACTCGGGCGGCTCTTCCAGCGTCTTGAGCATCGCGTTGAACGCGTGCCCGGTGAGCATGTGCACCTCGTCGATCATGAACACCTTGAAGCGG
>JAMPXR010000214.1 GCA_023701085.1 Ramlibacter sp.
ACCCCGTCGGCGCCGGCGCGCTTGAATGCCAGCAGGCTTTCCATCATGACCGCGTCATGGTCGAGCCAGCCGTTCTGCGCCGCCGCCTTGAGCATGGCGTACTCGCCGCTGACCTGGTAGGCGAAGGTCGGCATGCGGAACTCGTCCTTCACGCGCCGCACCACGTCCAGGTAGGGCATGCCGGGCTTGACCATCACCATGTCCGCGCCCTCGGCGATGTCCATCGCGACTTCGCGCAAGGCTTCGTCGGTATTGCCCGGGTCCATCTGGTAGACCTTCTTGCTGCCCTTGCCCAGGTTGCCGGCCGAGCCCACCGCGTCGCGGAAAGGCCCATAGAAGGCGCTGGCGTACTTGGCGCTGTACGCCATGATGCGCGTGTGGACCAGCCCTTTGGCTTCGAGCGCCGCGCGTATCGCGCCGATGCGGCCGTCCATCATGTCGCTGGGCGCGACCAGGTCCACGCCGGCTTCGGCCTGCGTCAGCGCCTGACGCACCAGCACCTGCACCGTTTCGTCGTTCAGGATGTAGCCGGTTTCGTCCAGCAGGCCGTCCTGGCCATGGCTGGTGAACGGATCGAGCGCCACGTCGGTCATTACGCCCAGGCCGGGAAACTCTTTCTTGAGTTCGCGCACGGCGCGAGGCACCAGTCCTTCCGGATTGCATGCTTCCGTGCCCTCGGGCGTCTTAAGCGCCGGGTCGATCACCGGAAACAGGGCCATCACGGGAATGCCGTGCTCGACGCAGCGCTGCGCCACCGGCAGCAGCAGGTCCAGGCTCAACCGTTCCACGCCGGGCATGGAAGCCACCGCTTCACGCCGCTGCCGCCCGTCCAGCAGGAACACCGGATAGATCAGGTCGTTTACCGTCAGGGCGTGTTCGCGCACGAGGTTGCGGGTGAATTCGTCGCGGCGCAGGCGGCGCGGACGGCCTTGGGGGTAGGGTGCATGCAAGCTCATGCCGGAAATTGTCCTCCATCCCGGTCCCGGCCGGACGCCCGGCCGAACGGCCGTCCGCAGCCCGCCCGCGCCGGCTCGGCCGGGCCGCGCCTGTCGCGACAGCGCATCGGGCCGGCACCGCCCAAGTCGATGATTCTTATAGGTTCTCGCCCGGGGCCGGCAAAAACCCACGGCTTTTCCTTGAAACCAACCGTGCGGTTTGTTAAATTACGAGCGGGCGGTTTGCCGCTCCCCGCTTTTCCTCCCTGAGCGGGTGCCTTAATGTGTGACAGCAAAAAGGCTTCCCACCCCGGCTTGTGAGCCGGGGTTTTTTTGTGGCCGGCGCGCGCGTGAGCGGATTCGTACACTTCGCCCATGTTCCGGCTCGAATCGCCTCCCCCCTTTCTTCCCGCACAGGCCGACGGGATCGGCGCGCGACCGTTCTAGGATGCACAAGACCTCCGCCTGGCCGCTGTCGCAAGCCTATGTGGCGCTGATCGTCTATGCGAGCTTGTACCCGTTTTCAGGCTGGCGCAACCAGGGGATCGCGCCCTGGGAGTTCCTGTGGAGCCACTTGCCCAAGTACTGGACCGGCTTTGACGTGGCGGCCAATGTGGCGGGCTACGTTCCGCTGGGATTCCTGCTCGCGCTGAGCTTCCTGCGGCGTCGCTCGGATCGACCCGCGCCTGCGACCAACACTGTGGCCATCGCGGTGGCGGTCCTGGCCGCCGCGGTCCTGTCGCTGCTGATGGAGGCCATCCAAAGTTACCTGCCCTCGCGCGTGGCGTCCAACGTCGACTTTGCACTCAACGTGGCCGGGGCGCTGCTCGGCGCCGTGCTCGCCGGTGTGTTGGAACTGGCGGGCGCCATCGACCGCTGGAGCCGCTTTCGCGTGCGCTGGTTCGTGGAGGAGTCGCGCGGCGCCCTGGTCCTGCTCGCGTTATGGCCGTTCGCCCTGCTGTTTCCCGCGTCGGTTCCGCTCGGCCTGGGGCAGGTGTTCGAGCGCCTCGAGACGGCGCTGGCCGATTGGCTGCTGGACACGCCCTTCCTGGAATGGCTGCCCGTGCGCGACATCGAGCTTCAGCCGCTGGTGCCGGGCGTCGAACTGATCTGCGTTGCCCTGGGCGCCATCATTCCGTGCCTGCTGGGCTATTCCATCATCCGGTCGATCGGGCGGCGCGCGGTGTTCGCGGTGGCGGCCGTGGCCGTCGGCGTTGCGGCCACTGCCTTGTCGGCGGCCCTGAGCTGGGGTCCGTCCCATGCCTGGGCCTGGGTCAGCCTGCCCGTGCGCCTGGGCCTGGGCCTGGGGCTGCTGCTGGCGCTGACGCTGCTGGCCCTGCCGCGCCGGGGGAGTGCGGCCTTGCTGCTGCTGGCGCTCGTGGTGCACCTGAGCTTGCTGAACCAGGCGCCGGAAAGCGCCTATTTCGCCGACACCCTCCAGACCTGGGAGCAGGGCCGCTTCATCCGTTTTCACGGGCTCGCCCAGTGGCTGGGCTGGCTGTGGCCGTATGCCGCGCTGGTGTATGTGCTGTTCCGGGTCTCGGCGGGCGAGGCCCAAAATAAAATGCCCGCATGAGCGACGCGAATTCCTATTACGAGCGCCACATCTTCTTTTGCCTGAACCAGCGCAGCAATGGCGAGGCCTGCTGCGCGCAGCACCATGCCCAGGAGGCTTACGACCATTGCAAGGCCAAGGTCAAGTCGCTGGGCCTGAACGGACCGGGCAAGGTGCGGGTGAACAAGGCGGGCTGCATGGACCGTTGCGCGGCCGGCCCCGTGGCGGTGGTGTATCCGGAGGCCGTCTGGTACACGTACGTGGACCAGAGCGACATCGATGAGATCGTCGAGTCCCACCTGAGGAACGGGCAGGTCGTGCAGCGGCTGCTGACGCCGCCGCACCTGGGACGATGAACTCGACGACGCGGCGCTACCAGGTGCCCGGCGCGGCCGGAGCCGTCGAAATCCTGCGCGACGAGCCCGCGGCGGGCAGGCCGCGCCACGGAACCGCCGTGATCGCCCATCCGCACCCGCTGTTCGGCGGCACCATGGACAACAAAGTGGTGCAGACGCTGGCGCGCGCTTTCGTGCAGGCGGGCTGGACCGCGCTGCGCTTCAATTTTCGCGGCGTGGGCGCCAGCCAGGGGCAGCACGACGAAGGGCGCGGCGAACTCGACGACATGCTGGCCCTGATCGCGGCCGAAGCGCCCGAAGGCGCGCTGGCGCTGGCCGGTTTTTCGTTCGGCTCCTTCGTGGCCAGCCGCGCCGCGCAGGCGCTGTGGCCCACGCGCGTCATCGAAAAGATCGTGCTGGTCGGCACGGCCGCCTCGCGCTTCGACGTGGCCACCCTGCCGCAGGAGGCGCACGAGCGGACCCTGGTGGTCCATGGCGAGCAGGACGACACGGTGCCGCTGGCCTCGGTCATGGATTGGGCGCGGCCGCAGTTGCTCCCGGTTACCGTGGTTCCCGGAGGCGGACATTTCTTTCACGGACAATTGCCGCTCCTCAAAAGCTTGGTGGCACGCCACCTTCGTTCCTGATCTTCCCCCGAATCCATGAAGAAAATCGTGCTGGCGCTGGCCGCGCACCTCCTGGCCCTTCTTTGTTTCGGCGCCGCTGCCCAGGCGCCGCAGCCGCCCGAGATCGCGGCGCGCAGTTACCTCCTGCTGGACGTCACCGCCAACCAGGTGCTGGCGGGCCGGGACATCGACGCGCCGATCGAGCCGGCATCGCTGACCAAGCTGATGACGGCCTACCTGGTGTTCGATGCGCTGCGCAGCAAGAAACTGGACCTGAAGCAGACGCTGCCGGTCAGCGAGCGGGCCTGGAAGACGCCGGGATCGCGCATGTTCATCGATCCCAAGATGCAGGTGCCGGTGGAGGACCTGCTCAAAGGCATGATCGTCCAGTCGGGCAACGACGCCACGGTCGCGCTCGCCGAAGGGGTGGGCGGCACCTACGAACGGTTCGTGCAGCTCATGAACGACCAGGCCAAGGCGATGGGCCTGAAAGCGACCAGCTACCGCAATCCGGAAGGCCTCATGCAGGCCGGCCACAGCACCACCGCGCGCGACCTGAGCGTGCTGTCCACCCGGCTGATCCGGGACTTTCCCGATTACCTGGGGTACTACTCGATCAAGAAGTACCGCTACCAGGGCACGCCGGTGGCCAACGACACCAACCGCAACATGCTGCTGTTCCGGGACCCGACGGTGGACGGCCTGAAGACCGGCCACACCGACGCCGCCGGCTATTGCCTGATCGCCACGGCCAAGCGCGACTTCCCGAACGTGGGCTCGCGCCGGCTGCTGGCGATCGTGCTGGGCGCGACCAGCGAAACGGCCCGCGCCAACGAGGCCCAGAAGCTTCTCAATTGGGGCTACACGGCGTTCGACGCGGTCAAGCTGTTCGATGCCAACCAGCCCGTCGTCACGCCCGAGATCTGGAAGGGCACCGAATCCACCGTCAAGCTCGGCCATGCCCAGCCGCTGATCGTCGCGATCCCCAGCGGCACGGCAGGCCGCATCAAGACCCAGGTGGCGCGCCCCGACCCCTTGGTGGCGCCCCTGGCCAAGGGCCAGCAGGTGGGCACGCTCAAGATCAGTTCGGGCGACCAGTCCCTGCTGGATGTCCCGCTGTTCGTGCTGGAGCCCGTGGAAGAAGCCGGCGTGTTCCGCCGTGCATGGCACGCCATGCGGCTGTGGATCAAGTGACGCTGCGAAATCGTCGTTCTCCAGCCGGCGCATTTCAGGTCCGGGCGCTGCGCAGGGTTGATCAGCCCGAAAGTACTACATTCGGTGACTCGGACGCGGCTGCGGCGAGGCGCCGACGCCTGCTCGGCCGTTGAGCTTTTACCCCGATCGGGCTATACTCGAGGGCTTTTCCGCGTGGGGCGGGAAAGCTGCGCTATTTCAGCTTGATATTCACGCTGTACGTTTAGGGACGTTTAATGCCAACCATCAACCAACTCGTGCGTCAGGGGCGGGAGGTCGAAAAGACCAAATCCAAGAGCCCCGCGATGCAGAACAGCCCGCAGCGGCGGGGCGTGTGCACACGTGTGTACACGACGACGCCGAAGAAGCCGAATTCGGCCCTGCGCAAGGTCGCCAAGGTCCGCCTGACCAACGGCTTCGAAGTCATTTCGTATATCGGCGGGGAAGGCCACAACCTGCAGGAGCACTCGGTGGTTCTGGTGCGCGGCGGCCGGGTCAAGGACCTGCCCGGTGTGCGCTACCACATCGTGCGCGGATCGCTGGACCTGCAAGGCGTGAAAGACCGCAAGCAGTCGCGTTCCAAGTACGGCGCCAAGC